>DATLMN010000098.1:0-6274 GCA_035537255.1 Pyrinomonadaceae bacterium
TTCACCTTATGACCTCAATCGCGGTCGGATCACTTACCGCTACAAATAGAGACCGGAAACCGAAGGGCTAGGGCCAAGTGAGATGAAAGTACGAGCTTCAGTCAAAAAGATGTGTGATAACTGCAAGATCATTCACCGCAAAGGCGTGGTCAGAGTGATCTGCACTAATCCCAAGCATAAACAGCGACAGGGATAATCATCATTCGAGATTTCAATATTCGGAAATCTCGAATTCTTTAAGCGTTGGAGAGAAATAGAACATGGCTCGTGTAGCTGGAGTTGATCTTCCGCCGAACAAGCGCGCGCAGATCGGCCTCACATATATTTACGGCATCGGACGCTCGCGCGCGACCTCTATTTTGCAGGAGGCCCAGGTCAGTCTCGATACGCGCGTGCGGGATTTGAACGAGGACGAACTCGGTCGCATACGCTCCATCATAGACACGCAGGGCGAGATCGAAGGCGATCTGCGCAAGCGCGTCCAGATGGACATCAAACGGCTGAT
The DNA here is from genome assembly GCA_035537255.1 of Pyrinomonadaceae bacterium. Taxonomy (GTDB): domain Bacteria; phylum Acidobacteriota; class Blastocatellia; order Pyrinomonadales; family Pyrinomonadaceae; genus DASQYE01. The sequence continues at coordinate 506 of DATLMN010000098.1, forward strand.
GGACATCGGCGCTTATCGTGGCTTGCGCCACCGGCGGGGCTTGCCCGTACGCGGACAGCGCACGCACACCAACGCGCGCACACGCAAAGGCCCGCGCCGCGCCACCATCGCCAAGAAGAAAGCGCCCGGCAAGAAGTAACAAGACAGTTTTCAGAATTCAGTTTTTAGTTTTCAGCACCTGCTGAGAACAGAGACTGAAAACTGAAAACCCAAAACTGAAAACCAATTTTATGGCAAAAGCAGCAGGCGGAAAAAAGAAGGTCTTTCGCAAGAAAGAGAAGAAGAATATCCCTAACGGGATCGCGTATATCGCGGCCTCGTTTAATAACACGATGATCTCGATCACGGACCTCGAAGGAAACCTGATCGCGCAGTCCTCTTCGGGCGCGCGCGGCTTCCGTGGCTCGCGCAAGGGCACTCCGTTTGCCGCGCAGCAGGCCGCGTACGAGGCCGCCAACAGGGCCAGAGAGGCTGGCATGACGCAGTGCGAAGTCCGTGTCAAAGGCCCAGGCGGTGGTCGCGAGTCGGCGATTCGTGCGATCAACAACGCAGGCATTCGTGTGACGACAATTCGTGACACGACGCCTATTCCGCACAACGGCTGCCGACCGCCGAAGCGTCGCAGAGTGTAACCATTTTGGATTTTGGATTTTAGATTTTGGATTAGCAGGCAGGTTGAGCGAAGGTCGCAGTCTGTCTTTTAATCTAAAATCCAAAATCCAAAATCCAAAATTGAATTAACCTAAAGGATGAAGGGCGAGCCTACGCTTTGAGATTTTAAAGGAGCGCGCCGCCTGTAAACTTTTCCGTCTAGTAGTTAGATAGACTGGAGGCAAAAACCGAAGTGGCTAGGTATAGAGATGCGGTGTGCCGTTTGTGCCGCCGCGAAGGTGCAAAACTTTTCCTCAAGGGCGACCGCTGTTACAAGCCCTCATGTCCGATTGAAAAACGCGGCACGCAGCCGCCCGGACAACACGGCAACAGTCTTCGTCGCGGCAAGGCGCTCGTCGGTTACGGCCAGCAGTTGCGCGAGAAGCAGAAGGTCAAACGCATTTACTTTATCCTCGAAGGTCAGTTCCGCAACTACTTCGAGCGCGCCGCGCGCCAGAAGGGCATCACGGGCGAGAACCTTCTGTTCCTGCTTGAGCGCCGTCTGGACAATGCCGTCTACCGCGCGGGCTTTTCGACCTCGCGTCGTCAGGCGCGCCAGCTCGTCAATCACGGTCACATCGAAGTCAACGGGCGCAAGGTTGACATCCCCTCTTTCCAGATTAAGCAGGGCGACACCGTCACCATTAAGGAAGCAAGTCGCAAGAACCCGCACGTCGAGGGCGCATGGCAGACGGCTGCCGGACGCGGTCGTCCCTCCTGGATTGCGCCCGTCGATGGCGCAGACATGAGTGTGCGCATTGCGAGCTTGCCGACGCGCGCAGACGTTGACCGTTCGATCAACGAGCAGTTAATCGTCGAGCTTTATAGTAAGTAACGTGAGAAAAGCCAGGGACGCGCCCCGCAAGTGGGAAGCGCGCCCTTACGGTCTGCGATTGCAGACAGAGCAGCCCGCTCCCTGTAGACAGGGGCAGCCGTGCATTTTTAGAAGGATTTACTCCCGAACGAAACATTATGGCTATGGATCAAAATAATCTCTGGACAGGTTTTCAAATGCCGCGCCGTCTGGCGGCTGACACGGATACGATGACGGAGCGCTACGGGCGCTTTTCCGCGCAACCGTTCGAGCGCGGATTCGGTACGACCGTCGGCAACTCTCTGCGACGCGCTCTGCTCTCTTCGATTGAGGGCGCAGCCATCACTGCCGTCAAGATCGAGGGCGTCGAACACGAGTTCTCTTCAATCAACGGCGTCGTCGAAGATGCCACGGACGTGATCTTGAATCTGAAGCAGGTGCCTTTCAAGCTGCACAGCAGCGAGGCGAAGACCTTGACGATCACCAAGGACGGTGCGGGCGAAGTCACCTCCGGCGACATCGAAGCTGATGCGGATGTGGAAGTCTTAGACCCGAACGTTCATATCGCCACGGTCAGCGAAGGCGGCTCGCTTCGCATAGAGATGCGCTTAAAGCGTGGTCGCGGCTATGTCTCCGCCGAACGCAACTTCGACGAAGACTTGAGCCTTGGCTACATCCCGGTCGATTCCGTGCATACGCCGGTCAAGAAGGTCAACTACACTGTCGAGGCCGCGCGTCTCGGACAGAATACCGAGTTCGACAAGCTCACGATTGAAGTCTGGACGGACGGCTCTGTCAAACCGGATGATGCGATAGGGCTTGCCGCAAAGCTCATCAAGGATCACATGTCCATCTTCATCAACTTTGAAGAGGACACGGACGACTTCGCCTACGCCAATATGGAGCGGCCGCCCTTGCCGCGCAACGATCAGCTAGATCGCTCCGTGGACGAGCTGGAACTCTCTGTGCGCTCTTACAATTGCCTGAAGAACGCCGACATTCGCACCATACGCGACCTCGTGCAACGCAGTGAGCGCGAGATGCTCGCGACCAAGAACTTCGGCAAGAAATCCTTAAACGAGATCAAGGACATCCTCAATGGGATGGGCCTGGATTTCGGCATGGAGTTCGACGCGCAGGGCAATCCTATCCCGGGCACGGGCGGGCGCGATGGCGACCTCAGCGATTACGAAGATACGGAAGAAGAATAAACTCATTTTGGATTTTGGATTGAAAGACAGTCCGTGATCTTTATTCAAGCAACTGGTTAATCCAAAATCCAAAATCTAAAATCCAAAATCGGAACATGAGACACTTAAAGGCACATCGCAAACTGGGACGCACGACGGCGCACCGCATGTCCATGCTGCGCAACCTTGCGACTTCACTGATTAACGCGCACGACGAGCGTATTATCACGACTCTGCCGAAGGCCAAAGAACTGCGCCCGTTTGTCGAGCGCGTGATTACGCTTTCGCGGCGCGCGCAGACCCTTGAAGGCGACAACACCGAGGTGCAGGCCGTGCATCTGCGCCGCCAGGCAGCATCCTTCTTCCATTCGGGCAATCGCCAGCAGGCTCCTTCGGCTGGTCGGCGCGGCCAGCAGCGTGCCCCGCGCACGGCTGGCGTGCTCGCCTTAAAGCGTCTCTTCGACGAGCTTGGCGAGCGCTTTAAGGATCGTCCGGGTGGTTACACGCGCATCATCAAGCTCGGCCGCCGCGACGGCGACAACGCGGAGCTGGCGATCATAGAGCTTGTGGATAATCCGCGCGAGCGCGCGAGTCTGGAATCAAGCAAGAAGGCCAAGAGTGCGACCTCCGGCAAGAAGAAGACCGCTAAAGCCAGCGAGTCGAAAGCCGCAGAGGGCGGGCGTCGCGCAGGGGGCAATAAGCCAGATAAGACATTCGAAAAAGAAGAGACTACGAAGGCGCGCGGGCGCGGCAAAGTAAAAGCGGACGAACAGACAGAGGATCAGAAGCCAAAGGGCGGGCGTCGCGCGAAGAAGACCGAACAGACCGCCGAAGAGAAGGACACGGATTAGTTCGGCGAGCAGCGCAGTAGTAGTAATGTGAGAGTCAATCGAGCCTTGGAGCGCGCGCCTTCTTGCTACCGGGTTGCGCGCTGGAAGAGCCGACCGCGAGCCTCAATTTACCGTCGGCGAATGTACGGGAATAATTGAGGCTCTTCGCTTTGTTCAATCTCAAGGAGCAGGAACCGGGCGCACGCACGCACGTGGGAGTCAAACGAGGTGCCCGGAGTGGAAAAAGAATGAGCGATCAAGAGACTCAGCAGCCTTCTGGTGAAGAACGTTCGCCGAAGTCGAACAGGGACGAGCAGCAGCGGCACGGCGCGCGTGATCGTGATCGTGGGCGTCGCCGTCATCAGCCGTCTCAGCAGCAGCAGACGCGCCGCCCCGACGCCACGCTCCACATGGACGAGCTGCGCGAGCTGGTCGAGCTGATTGCGCAGCACGGATTTACCGATTTTGAATTGGAACGCGAAGGCATTCGCGTACGCTTTCGTCGCGAGCTTCAGTCGCCACAGTCCGGCGCAACATTAGCGCCGCAAGCCTCCGCTCCTTCGATTGCTGCGGCTACGCCTGCGACTACTGCTTCCACTCAAGAAACCGCAGCATCGGGCTCGACAGAGACACAGAGCGCTCCGACAACTTCTGCTGCTGCGCAATCTGCTTCGACCAAGGACGCGCAGGCGGAAACGTCAGCCACCGCCGAAGAAGAGGGGCTGCAAATGATTCCTTCGCCGATTGTCGGCACGTTTTATCGCGCGGCCTCGCCGACAAGTGAGCCCTTTGTCCGTTTGGGCAGCCGCGTCGACCCCGACACGGTCGTCTGCATCATCGAAGCGATGAAGCTGATGAACGAGATTCAAGCCGAGACGAGCGGCGAGGTCGTCAAGATTTACGTCGAAAACGGTCAGCCCGTCGAATACGGCCAACCGCTTTTTGGAATAAGAAAGTAATCAGCAAAGACAAATTGCTTTTACTGAAAACTGAAAACTGATTACTGAAAACTTTTTATGTCTGGTACGCGTCAATTTCGTAAAATCCTGATCGCCAATCGCGGCGAGATCGCGTGCCGTATTATCTGGACGTGTAAGGAGATGGGCATCAAGACTGTCGCCGTGCATAGCACTGCCGACCGCGATTCCCTGCACGTTCGCTTTGCGGATGAATCCTACTGCATTGGCCCAGCGCCCTCCGCTCAGAGTTATCTAAACATCCCTGCCATCATCAGCGCCGCAGAGATCGCCAATGTCGATGCGATTCATCCGGGCTACGGCTTTCTGGCCGAATCCGCCTACTTCGCGGAAATCTGCGAGGCTTGCAATATCAAATTCATTGGGCCCAAAGCCCCCGTCATACGCCTGATGGGCGATAAGGTCGAAGCGCGCCGCGCGATGCAGGAGGCGGGCGTGCCCATTCTGCCTGGCAGTCCCGATCCGCTTGAGTCCGAGGATGAAGCGCTCAAGCTGGCGCGCGAGATAGGTTTGCCGGTTATCGTTAAAGCGGCAGCGGGCGGTGGCGGTCGCGGAATGCGCATCGTCCGCACGGAAGAGGAGCTTGGCCCAGCTCTTGAGACGGCCTCGAACGAAGCAGCGGCGGCTTTTAAAAACGGCGATGTCTACATAGAGCGCTACATCGAGCGACCGCGCCACATAGAGATTCAGGTCTTGGCCGACGAGCACGGCAACTGCATACACTTGGGCGAGCGCGAATGCACGATTCAGCGTCGCCATCAAAAGCTATTGGAAGAAGCGCCTTCGCCCGTCCTCTCAGCAGAGCTTCGCGCACGCATGGGAGAGACGGCCGTCGCCGCCTGCAAGCGCATAGGTTATTCGAGCGCGGGCACTTTCGAGTTTCTGCTCGACGAAGACAATCGTTTCTACTTTATGGAGATGAACACGCGCATACAGGTCGAGCATCCCGTCACGGAGATGGTCACGCTGCTAGACATCGTGCGCAATCAAATCCGAATCGCACAGGGCGAGGAGTTGGGCTACACGCAGGCGGATGTGCCCATCGTCGGCCACGCCATAGAGTGTCGCATCAACGCCGAGCATCCTGAGACCTTCGTCCCATCGCCCGGACTGATTACGGCTTTTAACCTTCCGGGCGGCCCGGGCGTGCGTGTCGACACGGCTGCTTATCCGGGCTATACGGTTCCGCCTTACTATGATTCGATGATCGCGAAGGTGATCGTTCACGCGCGCACGCGCGAGCTGGCGATTGCGCGTATGCGGCGCGCGCTCGGCGCGATGGTCATTGAGGGCATCAAGACGACGAT
>DATLMN010000099.1:0-13297 GCA_035537255.1 Pyrinomonadaceae bacterium
GCGAAGACGACCATTTATCGCATCAAGGCCGGGAAAGATGTGCTCGATCTGAAAGACACGAACAGCAATCAGGGAGAGTTCGAGTACACGGACAAAACAGATTTCGGCGCGCCCGCGCGTTGGAATTGCGGGACGGACAACAAAATGGCTGGTGAAGGAAAGCCTGAGCCGATGTGCGGCCACTAATTGAAAGGATGATCCCTCAGATGACGCTCATAGACTTACTCGTGCTGCTCCTGGTCGCGGGCCTCTGCGGTTCGCTGGGTCAGGCCATCGGCGGCTTTTCACGCGGCGGTTGTCTGGTATCAATCGCGCTCGGCTTCATAGGCGCATTGCTCGGCATGTGGTTGGCGCGCAACCTGGGATTGCCGGAGCTGTTTGCCGTCAACATCGGCGGCACAAGATTTCCGATCATCTGGTCGATCATCGGCTCGGCCCTCTTCGTCGCCATCATCAGCCTCATCTCCCGCAGCCGAGCGTGAAAAGCAGGGATGAGGGCGGAGGGATGAGGGATGAAAGGAATGCTGATTCAAGCTGAATAACTTCTTATTCATCCCTCATCCTTCATCCCTCATCCCTTGTTTCTTGGTTGGCCCTTCGGTTACACTCGCACAAAAGTTCATTCGATTTATGTTTTGACCCGAGAGAGCGTATGCGCCAAGGGTTTTACTGGACGGCTCATGCGCAGGCCGTACCGTCTTCTTTTTATCTTATGACTGCTGTTTTTCGTAAAGCATCCAGGCCACCGCACGCTCCAGACCTGAGCGAATTCCGCAAACGCTATCCTTTGACGGTGGCGAACTTCGGCGCGCTCGCCAATCGTGAAGCATGGCTCTATCGCATCTGGGAACTGGACACCGGCTGGCAACACGCGATGGCAAAGCAGAGCGGCGCGCAGGAGGTTATCACTCGCGGCGCTCCGCCCCCGGGCCTAAGCGTCGAGGCCGAGTTCGAGATCATTTACGCGGGCGGCCGTGTGGGCCTTCTGCACGCGGCCGTGATGGCGAGCCGTTTTAATCGTCGTGTGATGGTCTTCGATGCGCAGGCGCTCGGGCGAACCGAACGTGATTGGAATATCTCCGACGAAGAGCTGCGCGAGTTCGAAACCGTTGGGCTCTTTACGAAAGAGGAGATCGAATCGGCGGTCATCAATCGTTATCGCGCGGGCTTTGTTAAATTCCACGACGCCGCGTCGCGCGTCAAAACGCCGCCGCTCTGGATGAACGGCGTGCTGGATGTCGCGCTCGACGCAGACAAGCTGCTGGCGTTGGCCCAGACGAAAATCCTCGCGTCCGAGACCGCATCTTGTTTGATGGAGGGCTGGCGATTTGTCCGCTCCTTTGTGCAGCCTGATCGCGTCCTCGTTGAGGTCGAAGACACGCGCACCGGCCGCCACAGCCTCTTCGGCGCGCGCCTGTTTATCGATTCGACGGGCACAAGCTCTGCTGTCGCGCGTCAGCTTGGCGACGGTCGCTCGATCACGCACGTCTCTCCGACCGTGGGAACTGTGGCGCGTGGCTTTATGCGCGGCGACGAGCCGGATCGCGTGAACTTCGGCGTCGGCGAGATACTGGTGAGCAACGAGGATGCGAGTGATCATCGCCAGTTGATCTGGGAAGGCTTCGCCGGAAATCAGAAGCGCGACGAGTACACGACTTATCTCTTTTTTTACGACGCGATCAATTCGCCCGCAGATAAATCTCTGCTCGCGCTCTTTGAGCGTTACTTTGAATCCCTGCCACGCTACAAGCGCACGGGCGCGCAGTGGCGCGTGATGAAACCGGTCTTCGGTTATCTGCCCGGTGTCCAGCATCACGGGTGGGGCACGTGCCAGCGCACCACGGATGATCGCATTATGCTGATCGGCGAGACCGCTGGGCTTTCGAGCCCGCTCAGCTTTTGCGGCTTTGGCCCGCACGTGCGACATCTGCGTCGCTTAACGCACCTGACTCATCTTGCTTTAGAAGCAGACCTGCTAGACGCTTCATCGCTCGCAGAGATCAACGCCTACGAGCCGCGCGTGGCGCAGATGACGAGCCTGGCGGAGTTTATGCGACCGACTCCGAAGAGCGCGCCGTCGGCCGTCAACGAGACCTTGAACGCCGTCATGGCCGCGCTGCATGACCTGGACGAGCGTGTGCGTCGCGAGCTGTTTCAGGATCGGATGACGTTTAGCGCTTTCAGGAACTTGTTGAGCCGCACGGCCAAACTCTACCCGCGCATCTTTCAACGCACGCGCGAGCACCTGGGCGCGCGCGGAACATTCTGGTGGATAGCCAATATCGTCGAGGTGATCTTAAGCGAGAGGCGTGAGCGCTCCAATGATGCGCTGGCAGAAGAGTCCGACCAAACAGAGGATGCCGCGCAAAGGTTCGCCCGCCACATACGCAGCTATAAAACCAGACCCGGCACTTAAAAACTTCTGTTCGCACAGGCGGCGCGTCCTGCGTTAGGCATCAGCGAGATCGTATTTTATAAACTCTTCAAAGCTCTCTATTGCAGAGGTGCGAGCTGAAGCTTTGTGCCATGTAGGAAGCGCTTGATGGCGGCGAGTGAGGTTTCGACGCTTTCAATCTCTTCGGTTTGTGGGCTGTGGTTCTCTCCCGTTGGTCTTGCAGTGTGGTCGCGGCCGTAGTCCTTGATGTAATCCTTCATTCGGAACTGGAAAAAGCTCAGGCCGTAACGTTTGGCTTCGCGCAGCGCATCGTCTACAGACCATCCGTCGCGCGTGATGCGGTAGATGGCTATGACCATGCCCGTTCTGTCCGCGCCGCGTTTGCAGTGAACGAAGACCGGCTGGTTGGCCGGATCGTTGATGATCTTCAGCGCGCTGTCCATCTGCTCATGCGTGGGACGGTCAAGCCCCTCCATCGCGATGTTGAAGTAGCCGAGCCCGGCGGCGCGTGCCTCAACTGCTTCGGCGCGCTCGCGCTCGTCTGCGGCGCGCAGGTTGAGGATGGTCTTGATGCCGTGCGCTGCCAGTTGCTGGAAACCACCCTCGCGCGGTTGAGCGCCGCGATAGAGCCTCTGATTCACCCGATGAAAGTTCGGCAACTCTTTTGTTCGAGCTTCGTCGCTCTGCGACGGCGCGGCGGAGGCGAGCATGAGGATACTTAAGCTCGCGGTGATCAACCTGACGATCCGGTTTCTCATAATATTTTTTTGCCACTGCGATTGATTAAGAAGAGGGGAAGCACAGGGAATATCACAGTCCGCCCGGTTAAGCAAGCTCTGGGCTCGCTGGCCGGTGTCCTTTCGTCAGAGGAAACGGACGTGTATCAGGACGGATATAACAAAACGGGCGCGCCGGACTTTGAGGTGCGGCGCGCCCGTTCTCTGGCCAGTGAGGTTCAAGGTCTCAAGCATTCGTTTGAATGCGGGCGCAAAGGCCAGCGCGCCCATGACAAGAGCAATCTGTGTGGCCTTAGGTAGCGCCCGACTGACTCTCTTGTCATTTAAGGCTGCGTGCTAGACGGATCAGCCTCCGCTTCCGGTTGGCGGTTGATCGGCCGGCGCAGTCCCGTCATCTACGGTGTCGTCCGTCGTGGACGGCGGAGGGGGTGTAGTCGAACTCGCAGGGGCGTCCGGATCATCCGGCGTGCCGTCTGCGGGCGGCTTAGTGCCTCCGCTTCCGGTCGGCGGTTGATCGGCCTGCGTATAGAGGAACGGCGTGAAGGCGTTCCCGAAAGACAATTCAGTCCTCGTGTAATCTGTATTTTCCTGAGGCATGATATTTCTCCTTATGGGGTGAGTGTGGTTTATGTTCCGGCGGGTACTGCTACGCCGTGTTTGTGCGAGGAGCGAACGTCGGGTCTGGTGAGGTAACTGTTGAAGTTCTCCGTCCCCCACTTCTGCTGCAACTGCATGAGCAGTTCCGTTGACTTCGTTAACTGCTGTTGGGCAGTGAGGTCATCGCCCTTTTGACGACTGGCGCGCGCTAAGATAAGCCATGCGCGCCATTCTGATTCGAGCTGGCCTGCGCGAGCGAATCTCTGCTGCGCTTCGCTCGCCTTCAGTGAAGCGAGCGTCGGATCGTTGCTCTCAAGGAGCACTTCTGCGAGCGCCAGCAGTGATCTTGAGACAAGCGCTGCGTCGCCTGTATTCATCGCCAACGCGAGCGCTTCCTCGCAAGACTTGCGGGCTTCATCGCGCGCGCCCGAGAAGACTAGCGCTAACCCACGCGTGTACTTTGCCTGAACCGCCACGTCTTTGTAAACAAAATCCACGCCGTTCGAGCCGAGCGATTCCCCAAGCGCCTGCTCTGCGGCCGTGCGCGCCTCGGCAAATCGCTGTTCGCTCAGCGCGATCTCGGCTTTGCGCAGAGAGAGTTCGGCGAGGATAGATTTATACGTGCCTTCGGGCGCGGAGGCCAGCGCGTATGCCTGACCGAGCGCATCCCGCGCTTCCGTGTAACGGCCCATTCGCCACAGCACATTGCCGCGATTGGTCAGGCCGTAAATTATTCCGACGCGCTTGCCGAGCGCACGGTTGATCCTGTCGCTCTCGTCATAGTTCGCGAGGGCTTCCGCGTAACGCTCCTGCTCGCTTAAGACCGTCGCCATGTCGGCGTATGCATAAGCCTTCTGCACCTGATCGCCCGTCTGCTCTGCAAGCTGTTGCTGTTGCTGAAAGGTTTGCAAGGCGGCGTCGTAATTCCCTTGACGACGATAGGCGCGCCCCAGATTAGTCAGGCAGATCGAGACGTAGGTGTTATAGCCTATCTTCTGAAAAACCGAGAGCGCCTCTTTGGTATAGGTTACGCCCTCTTCGATTCTCAGCCGCTGAATAACCAGCCCTCCCAGATACATCAGGCTGAAGGCTTCGCGCAGTCGAACCTTGTTGCGGCGCGCAAACTCAAGCGATTGCTTGAAAAGCTTCTCGGCCTCGTCGTAATTGCCGCGCCCCCAGTATGCTAGACCGAGTTCGTTGAGGCCGCGCCCTATGACATTGCTCAGCCCGCGCTGCTCCGCATAATTGATCGCATCGTTGGCGTATTGCTCGCTCTTGGCCGTCGCGCCCTGGCTGTTATAGAGAAAGCTAAAGCCCAGAAGAGCTGTGATCTTCTGCAAGTCATTGCCGTTGGCCGTCGCCATATCGAGCGCTTGTTGCATTTGGGCTTCGGCCTCGGCCTTGCGTCCCTGCACGATAAAGAGCATGCCGCGATGATAAAAGACCTCTGCCTGCCCCTCCGCATTGCCCAGCGCCTGAAAGAGACTGATGGCTTTGTCGAGGGCGACCTGTGCGCTCGCAGCATCCTGTTGCTGTGCGTAGAGAATGCCTACGCGCAGGTACGCGGTCGCATACTGCGGATCGCGCGTGGTCGCCTCGCGGTAATTCTCTATCGCTTTACCGATCTCGAAATTCTTTTCATAGGCGCGCCCGAGGTCGACGTAAACCTGCGGCTGATCGGGCGTCAACTGCGCGATCTCTCGATAGACGGAGACAGCCTTCGCGAATTCGTTCGAGCCCGAAGCGTTGATCGCTTCCAGATAGAGCGCGTCAAGCTTTGGCAGCGCCGAGCGGTCGGGCACGAGTTGCACGACGCGCAGCAGCTCGTCCTTGGCGCGGTCAGTGTAATCCAGCTCCATCCAGGCTTCGGCTAGACGCGCATGTGCCAGAGGGAAGTTGTTGTCCGCCGCGAGGGCACGCTCAAGCGCTTTGCTCGCCTGAAAGTAAGCGCCGTTGCGCAGGGCGTCTGTTCCCGTTGCGTACCAGCGCTCGGCCTCCGGCGTCGGTTTGTGCTGTCCTTTCCGCAGAAATTTCCAACCGGCCCATCCGACCAGCACTACTGCTACGGCGATCAGGAGCACTGTAAAGATAGAGAGGCGCGGTTCTCTGAGCGTCTCCGTTAAAGCCATCAGCGCGCTTGTTTGCGTGCCCTTCACATGTGCGCCCGTCCCGCCCAGCCGTTTGATGCGATGCGTGTCGTCGCTCAAGGATGGATGCAAGCGTCGTAAATCTTCGAGCATCTCCTTTGCCGATTGATAACGATCCTCAGGCCGTTTCTCCAAAGCCTTCATCACTATCTTGTCAAGCTTCTTCGGCACACGCTCGTTGATGCTCGAAGGCGCGGGCGGCGTGACGTGTATGACCTGCGCGCCGATCTCAAGCACGCTCGCGCCTGAGAAAGCAGGGCGGCCAGCGATGCATTCATAAAGCAGAGCGCCGAGTGCAAAGAGGTCGCTTCTAGCATCGACGGGCGCGCCCTTTGCCTGCTCCGGCGATAGATAGAGCGGCGTGCCGACGACCACATCACTATGCGTGCGTGTTGAGAGCATAGTATTGGCGTCCGGGTCTACCGCCTGGTTCTGATCTTCGTTGAGCTGCTTGGCGAGCCCAAAGTCCAGGACCTTGGCCTGACCGCGCTCGTTGATCAGGACGTTAGAAGGCTTGATGTCGCGGTGGACGATCCCGTGCGCGTGCGCTTCTGCCAGGGCTTCGGCCACCTGCTCTATAATCTCTATGGCGCGTTGCAGGGTGAGCCCACTCTCATGCAGGATTTCGCTAAGGGTCTGTCCCACCACCAGCTCCATCACGATAAAGGGATGCTGGTCAGGCGTCTCTCCATAATCGTAGATGGTCGCGATGTGCGGGTGCGTGAGCGCAGAGATGGAGCGCGCTTCGCGCAGAAAGCGCGCGCGGTAGTGATGCGTGTTTGATTTCTCGGAGAGGAACTTGATCGCCACGCGACGGCCCAGGTGCGTGTCTTCGGCCAGATAGACGACGCCCATCCCGCCCTCACCGATCTTTTCAAGAATACGGTAATGGGAGATGGTCTGCCCAATCAGTGTGTCCGAATCTTCCATCGGTACGTTGAGCCTTGGAGAAGCGCACGCGCGGCGTCCCCAAACAAGTCAAGAGCAGCGGTCGGGTAGGCTTCGTTTGCGGTGAAGCGACGCCAGACATTCTGCGCTAATTCTAACCGTTTTCCAAGAGCAAAGTGAAAGGGGCGGGATCAGTCGCTCGGGTTGAGAGCGCGACGCGCAGCACGCACAGTTTCAAGCGCTTCTTGAGTCGTCGAGGCGCGCGCCGTGAGGTGGCCCATCTTTCGCGCAGGTCGCGGGATGCGTTTGCCGTAGAGGTGCAGCTTGACGTTAGGGAAAGCGCAGGCGGCGCGCCAGTCAGGCTCTTTGTCCTGCCACAGGTCGCCCAGGAGATTGGCCATCGCCGCCGCGCCATAAAACATCTCCGTCGCGCCGAGCGGCAGCCCGCAGACGGCGCGCAGTTGTTGCTCGAACTGGCTCGTCACACAGGCATCAATCGTGTAGTGGCCGGAGTTGTGCGGGCGCGGCGCGATCTCGTTGACGTAGAGCCGTCCATCGCGTTTGAGAAAAAACTCTACGCAGAGCACGCCGATCACATCCAGGTCTTCAAGCAGACTCTTCGTAATCTCTGTGGCGGCACGCACCACTTCCGGCTCTGTACTCGCCGGCGCAACAGAGCAATCCAGGACGTGTCGTTCGTGAGCATTGTCTATCAAACCGTAGCTTGCGACTGCGCCGTCAGCGCCGCGCGCCGCGATACAAGAGACCTCACGCTCGAAATCGACAAAGGCTTCGAGGACGGCCTCCTGCCCGCCGATTGCCTTGAAGGCTTGTTCAGCGTCGGCGGGCGAATTGATCTTGCTCTGTCCCTTGCCGTCGTAGCCGAACCCGGCAGTCTTAAGCACAGCCGGATACCCCAGCTCACAGAGAGCCGCGCGCAGGTCTTCGATTGATTGTATGTGTCGAAAAGGGGTCACGGGAAAACCGGCGCGGGAGAGATATGTTTTTTCGCGCACGCGATGCTGCGCCGTATGAAGCACCTTGCCGCCAGGGTGTACGGGCGCGTACTCGGAGACTGCTTCGACGGTCGAGGCCGGGATGTTCTCGAACTCGAAGGTGACGACATCGACGTGGCGAGCAAAGTCGCGCACGGCATCCAGATCATCGTAGGCAGCGGGAATTTCTACGTCGGAGATTTGTCCAGTGGGCGTGTCCGATTCGGGCGAAAAGGTATGGACCAGATAGCCCATGCGGCGCGCGGCCATCGCGAACATGCGGCCCAGTTGACCGCTGCCGAGCACGCCGATCCTTGAGCCGGGAAGAACCGTTTTGTTCACTTCAGCGTCGCCTCGCGCACCTTTTGTTCCTGCTCTTGACGGAAGCGGCGAAGCCGCTCTCGCAGCGGCGGGCGCGTCGTCGCCAGGATAGCGACGGCCAAGAGCGCCGCGTTGGTCGCCCCTGCCTCGCCGATGGCGAGTGTGCCGACCGGAATACCTGCTGGCATCTGCACAATCGAGAGCAGCGAATCCATGCCTTTGAGCGCCTTGCTCTTGACGGGCACGCCTAAGACCGGCAGAAGAGTCTGCGCCGCGACCATTCCCGGAAGATGCGCCGCGCCGCCCGCGCCCGCGATGATGACCTCAATCCCCCGCGCCTCTGCGCCCGCCGCAAACTCAGTCATCCAGAGGGGCGTGCGATGCGCAGAGACCACCAGACACTCGTGCGGCACATCGAAACTGTTGAGCACTTCGTCGGCGTGCCGCATCGTTTCCCAATCCGACTTACTGCCCATGATGACGGAAACCAGGGATGAGGGATGAGGGATAAGGGATGAAGAGGAAGATTCCGCTTCGTCGGAAGATTTCGCCTCATCTTCCTCTGTCCTACCTTCCTTTAACTTGATCTTGCGTTCCTTCAGTCGCTTTTCATCCCTCATCCCTCATCCCTCATCCCTGCTTTTCATCCCTTATTCCTGTGCGTGCGAATAGCCGGGCTTGCCGTCGAAGTTATAGAGATTCTCCGTCTTGATAAAATCGAAACCGTCGTCGGCGGCGCGCTTGAGCAGTGAGCTGATCTGCGCGTGTGTGATCGAGCCGCCATCCGTCTCAGCAATAAAGCGGCAGCGCCAGTGATCCGAGCAGAAGGTCTCGCGCGCGCCAGCGGGCCAGACCTTGACGCCGCGATTTGAGATCGCCTTAATACGCACTCCGTCGCCGTCCAGCTTCTTCATCGCTGCGCCCAGCTCGTCGGCAGAGCCCTGCGTCCAGTCAAGATACACATCGACTCCGACCAACTCTTTCGCAGCCCGCGTGTGCTCCTGTACAAAAGTCTTCTGCGGCTCGGCAGCAGCCGTATCGTCAACACCATCGCTTGCTTTGTAAGCGACCGCTTTGAGTGTTTGCGGCTGCTGGCCCAATCTCTGGACGACAGCTTCGGCAAACTCGCGCGTCCCGACCTTCTCTTTGCTCACACCCTCGTCGTAGATGTCGTAGGTATGCACGCCGTCTTCGATGGTGCGCAGCCAGGCGTTGTGTACGCGCTCGGCCACGTCGCCCTGACCAATGTGTACGAGCATCATCACTGCGCCGAGAAGCAGCCCCGACGGATTAGCGAGATTTTGTCCGGCGCGTCGCGGGGCAGAGCCGTGTATGGCCTCGAACATGGCTATGTGCTCGCCGATGTTGGCCGAACCGGCCAGTCCCACAGAGCCGGCGATCTGCGCCGCGACATCCGACAACACGTCGCCGTAGAGATTGGGCAGCACGACCACGTCAAAGGCTTCGGGCGTATCGGCGAGTTTGGCAGAGCCTATGTCGACGATCCAGTGCTCGTTCTCGATGTCCTTGTAATCCTGAGCGATCTCTTCAAAAATCTTGTGAAAGAGACCGTCCGTGATCTTCATGATGTTGTCTTTGGTAAAGCACGTCACCTTGCGGCGATTATTCTTGCGCGCGTATTCAAAAGCGTAGCGCACGATCTTTTCCGTGCCCGGTCGCGAGATGAGCTTCAGACATTGCGTGACCTGATCGGTTTGACGATATTCTATACCGCCATACACATCCTCCTCGTTCTCGCGAACGATAACGACATCCATACGCGGATGCTTCGTCTCGACGAACGGATGATAAGAGACGCACGGTCGCACGTTGGCGTAAAGACCGAAGGTCTTCCTCACAGTCACGTTGAGGCTTTTGTAGCCCCCGCCCTGCGGCGTGGTAATCGGCGCTTTGAGAAAGACGCGCGTGCGACGCAGAGAGTCCCATGCGCTCTGCGCGATCCCCGCTTCGTTTCCGGCCAGATAAACTTTCTCGCCAATCTCTATGGTCTCGATCTCTATGCGGGCCTGTGCCTCTTTTAAGATATGAAGCGTCGCCGCCATGATCTCCGGCCCGATACCATCGCCGTTGGCGACTGTGATAGGAACGCTATTTAGCATGATAGGAAAAAGCGCCTTTCCTGAAGTTCAAATTCCTGGATTGAGTGTGAAGCAATATATGCCAAAAGAGTGCGCACAGGCAACGACCTGCGCATCAACATTACCATTTTGTAAAATCCCATTTACGAACCCGTTAATCCCATCTTCGCTACAACAAACGAAAAACTTTTCGGGAACTTCATCATACTGGCAGCGTAAATCAAAAGGACACAGGGCAGAGTCCCCTAACAATTTTTTTTTTCGAAGAGGTGAAGCATGAAGTTCTTTAATCGTTTGTTTGTCGTCTTGGTTATCTCCGCTATGACTGGCGTCGTGGCGCTGGCCGAAGGAAAAAGCAAGTCCGTCACTTTCACGGAAAACGTGTCGGTCAGCGGCACTGTCGTCAAGCGTGGAACCTACAAGGTCACATTCGATGATCAGTCCAATGAGCTGACCATCGAGCGCAATGGTAAAACGGTCGCTAAGGCGGCGGCTCGCGCAGAGAAGCGCGACCAGAAGGTCGAGCGCACACAGGTCAACACGCGCAAGAATAACAATGTCGTCGAGCTGAGCAGTATTACCTTCGGTGGCGATAATCAGAGCATCGTCGTCGGCAGTGGCGGCGGCCAGGCGGCAGGCGCACAGAAGTAAAAGCAAAGCTCCCGTAGACAAAATCGCGAACCACAAGACGTGTCCCACACTTCGCAGGTGTCGGGGCACGTCTTGTTTTCTTGCGAGGAACTACGGATGATTGCTGTACCGGATTAGAAGTTTTAGCGATACGACTAACGGCGTAGAGGTTTGACCTTAGCGGCGAACTGAAAGAGAAAGCGGTCGCGGCGAAGTATCTCTGTGCGGTTTAAGGCGTAGATGTCCGGGCTGTCTTCAGGGCCGTAGTGTGTCGAAAACGCTGCGACGTGTCCGGTCTCTTCTACGATGCGCCGCGCTTCGTCTGTAAAGAAGCCCGCCGGATAGGCAAACACCTTGCAGGGCTTTTGCAGCATCGCCTCGATCTGTCGCTTGGATTCCTCGATCTCGAATCTCACCTCCGCCGTGGGAATCTCGTGCAGCAAGCGATGGTTCATCGAATGCGAGCCGAACTCTATGCCGTGCTCGGCCATCGACAGAATCTCTTCGCGCGAGAGATGCGCGCGCCCGCTTTCGCCCTCGGCCTGCGCCTTGTCCGAGACTGTGCCGATGCAGGACGGAATAATAAAGATGGTGGCGGGAATCTGTAGCCGCTTCAAGATCGAAAAGGCGTTCATGTAATTGTCCTTCCAACCGTCATCAAAGGTGAGCGCCAGCGCGTTCTGTGGAAAGCTGCCGTGCTCGCGGTAATGCTCTATCAGTTTCGATGCAGTGTAAAAATGGAAGCCCTGCTTCTTCAAATAAGCCATCTGTTTTTCGAAGCGGCGAAGCGGCGTATAGCCTCCGCGCACACGCGCGTCCGCAGGCGGGAGGTCTATCTTATGGTAGAGCAGAACGGGAACGAGCATCGCTTCGGTAATTTACACAGACTTCAAGGCGGGCTGTTCAAAGTGCGGGCGTCACAGTCGGCCTGACGGCTGATAAGTTTTTTTTAGAAGATGTGGTCGTCGCTTATGGCTTGCTCGGGTGCGGTTCGCCTGTCTGTGGAGGGACGGGGTCGCCTCTGCGGCCCGGGCGTCGGATCGAAGGTAGTACCTGAGTCTCGCGTGCGCCCTGTTCGTCCTCTCTGTCTCGCCGCTTATCGACGGTCTGCCGCGCCAGTGTGTTCGATACCGTCACGCTAGGCGAAACGCCGAATGCATAGGCCAGAATCGCTCTGAACTCACCGCACGAGACGACATACCTTTCATTCCCGCCGCTACCATAAATCGAGTCCGAGCCTGCGGGTTTGGGCAGACCCAAAGTCTCCGAGACGCGCGTGAAAAAATCCTGCGGGCCGTCCCAACGCATGGCGCTGTTATAAGTGACTTTGATATGAGCCACTCTTTCGTCGACGAAGGTCAGATAAATATTCTCAACGCCTTCAGCGTTTTCCTCAGTAAGCTCTGAAGCAGAAATATTGACGGCGCTTGATTTGACTGTGTTGGCGGCAGAGCGTCTGGAGTCGAACATGCTTGAGTCCGCGAGGCTCTTTTTTACTTCCGTGGCGGTCATGCCCAGGCGCAACCCTTGTAGGGCCGGAGCTTGCTTGAGGCCGCAGGCGGCCGGTTGCTGCGCAAAGGCAAAGGCTGCACAGCAAATTGTGATCGCGGCCAGCAACGAAAAGCTTGGGGACTGCATAAAAAAAGTTCCTTTCAGATTCCTAAAAAGAGAGGCGCGGGCGCGTCCGGGCGATACGCTGACCATTATTAGCCGTTCCCGCCGGTTGTGCAAGGCGCTTCCGTGGCTTTCTCTAAGCGTCCGGTATAGGCTTGCGCTCTCTGTGGGATGTCAGGCATACTTGCACATGTTTGGTTCCTGCTCTCGCGCGTCAATGGTGATTGCGCCTGCCCGTGATCGTATAGCGACGACGTTCGGCTGAGGAGAGAGTGAGGCTAGTTTTTTCAACCCGTTCGAAGCCGCTCTCGTTACTGCTAGAGCACACGGGCGCATGTCGCGTTTCGCCGAGAGGGAAAGCGTTCTCCCCGCCTTCTGATCCGTGCGATTCAACTTCTGCCCGCGCTTCCTTTGACCTTAAAAGGATAATAAAAACAGTATGGCTACGAAACTTTATGTCGGTAATCTCTCGTTCCGCACCTCCGGCGACGAGCTTCGCGATATGTT
Organism: Pyrinomonadaceae bacterium; assembly: GCA_035537255.1. Taxonomy (GTDB): domain Bacteria; phylum Acidobacteriota; class Blastocatellia; order Pyrinomonadales; family Pyrinomonadaceae; genus DASQYE01. The sequence continues at coordinate 12,931 of DATLMN010000099.1, forward strand.
CTCGCAGGCGGGTACGGTGGAATCAGCATCAGTGATCGAAGATCGCGAGACGGGTCGCTCGCGCGGCTTCGGCTTTGTCGAAATGGCGACCGCAGAAGAGGCTGCCAAGGCCATAGAGATGTTCAACGGTAAGGAGTTCGGCGGTCGTAATCTGACCGTCAACGAGGCCAAGCCGAAGACGGATCGCGGCGGCGGTGGTGGCGGCGGGCGTGGCGGCGGCGGTGGTCGTGGCGGTTATGGTGGCGGCGGTGGCGGCGGACGCGACCGCGGTGACCGTGGCGGCTACGGCGGTGGCGGCGGTGACCGCAACGACCGCGAACCACGCTGGTAAGACAACAGCCGGAAAACTAAAAAAGAAAATTGGAGG
>DATLMN010000100.1:0-16460 GCA_035537255.1 Pyrinomonadaceae bacterium
GCCTGCTCGACGCCGCCAACGGTCGGCAACACTTCCTTGTTGAGCAGAAAGTCTGACGGCATCACGCCGACGACTGCGTAGGGTTTGCCGTTGAGCGTGACCGATTGGCCCAACACGTTCGGGTCAGCGCCAAAGCGCCGCTGCCACAGACCGTAACTGAGAATGATCGAAGGCTGTTGGCCCGGAGCGTCTTCCTGAGGCAGAAAGGTGCGTCCGAGCAGTGGCTTCGCGCCGAGCAGCGAGAACAGGTTGGAAGAAGTCCGTATCACCCCGATGCGCTCTGGCTCCGCCCGGCCCGTCATATTAACGCTTGAGCCCTGCGCGATAGCGATCTCTTCAAAGACGCTGTTCTGGGATTTTACAGCCATGTACTGTCCGGGCGAGGGCCAATCCTGCGCGACGTTAGCGCCCGGCGAATGAGTCCAGATAATCACCAGCCGCTCCGAATCCTGATACGGCAGCGGTCGCAGCAGCAGCCCGTTGACGATACTGAAGATGGCGCTGTTCGCACCAATACCCAGCGCGAGCGTAAAGACGGCCACCAGCGTAAAGCCAGGTTTTTTGAGCAGCATCCTCACGCCGTAGCGCACATCTTGCCAGAGTGTTCCCATCACAATATCTCCTCAAGAGCAGGGATGAGGGCGGCAGCGTGAGGGATGAAAGTGTGACTATTTAAGTTGAATGCTTTCCTATTCATCCCTCATCCCTCATCCTTCATCCTTGCTTTTTATTCGTAACGAAGCGCTTCCATCGGATCAACTTTCATCGCGCGCCGCGCCGGGATGTAGCAGGCCAGGAGCGCGACCACAGTCAGCAATGCCGAGACGCCAAAGAAAGTCAGCGGATCGACGACGCTCACATTGAAGAGCAAACTTGACATCAAGCGCGTCAGCGCCAATGCTCCGACTACGCCCACGCCAACGCCGATGAGGATCAGTTTCAGTCCCTGGCCGAGAATCATCCTGAGCACATCACCTGTTTGCGCGCCCAGCGCCATGCGAATCCCTATCTCGTGCGTGCGCCGCGAGACCGTGTATGCGATGACGGCGTAAATGCCCATCGCCGCCAGAAGCAGCGCTGCTCCGGCAAAGATTCCGAGCAGCAGCAGGCTAAAGCGTCGCGGCGCAACCGTTGCGGCGAAGAACTGTTCCATCGTGCGCACGCTCGAAGCAGGCACATCTTTGTCCACAGCCTGCACCTCTCGCCGCACAGCGGCAGCGAGCGTGAGAGGCTCGGAAGCCGTGCGCACCACAAGGCTCATGTTGTTCGTCAGATTAGAGAGAGCGCCCTGCGGAATCTGATCGAGCGGCGTGTAAAGTGTCGGCGTCGGCTCGTCATCCAACCCGAAGTGCTTGACATCTCCGACGACGCCGACGACTTCGACTTCACGCGGCGGTTGCGCTGTGTCGTCAACCTGCAAGCGCGCGCCCACAGGATTCTCATTCGGCCAGTAACGGCGCGCCGCAGCCTCGTCGATCAAAACGACTCCGGGAGCGTCCGCCTTATCCAGCTCTGTGAACTCGCGCCCCTTGATTAAAGGGATGCTCATCAACTTGAAATAGCCCGGTGTGACCACACGGTTCTGCGCCGCTGGCATGTCCGTCGGCTTTAACAGAGGACGACCGACAATCGCAAAGTCCGTGCGTGCATTCATCCCGCTCAAGGGAAGAACTGAGGCCGCGCCAGCGCCCTCTACGCCGGGCAGAGTTTGAAGGCGCGGCGCGAGCTTCGTGTAGAACTCCGAGACCTGTTCGCGCTTTGCGTACTTCGCCTGCGGAAGAGAGAGGCGCACCAGCAACAGATTGTCAGCAACGAAGCCCGGACTGACCTGCTGAAGACGCACAAAACTTTTGACCAGCAGTCCTGCGCCGATCAGCAGGATTAAAGATAAAGCTATCTCTGAGACGACCAGCAGATTGCGTGTGCGGTTGTGCCGACCGCCCGCGCTCATGCCACGTCCCTCCCCTTTCAGCTCCTCGTTGAGATCGACTCTTGAAGCTTGCAGAGCGGGCGCGAGGCCGAAGATCAATCCGGCCAGAAGAGAGATACAGAGAGTGAAAGTAAGGACGCGAGCGTCAATCGAGACCTCCGCGACGCGCGGCAGATCGGTCGGGCTCAAGGCGAGCAGCGCATCGACTCCCCACGTGGCCAAAAACATCCCGAGCACTCCGCCCAGAAGCGCAAGCAGCATGCTCTCTGTAATGAGTTGCCGGACAAGGCGCAGACGGCTCGCGCCCAAAGCTGTCCGCACAGCGATCTCTTTATGACGTGCGGAGGCGCGGGCCAGCAACAGATTCGCCAGGTTCGAGCACGCGATAAGCAGCACCAGACCGACCGCGCCGAGCACAAGCCACAGAGCCTTGCGATAGCTGCCGACGATCTCTTCACGCAGTGACAAGACTCTCGGCGTAGTCATCTTTCCGTTCTCCACCGCGTACTGCTGTTGCAGGCGCGTGGTGATGGCTGCCAGATCGGCTTGCACCTGCTCTCTGCTAACATCGGGGCGCATGCGCGCAAAGGCTCTGAGAAAATTCGAGCCGCGCTCCGTGCGTCGCGGGTCTGTCTCCATCAGAAGCGGCGTGACCATCTCCGTCTCGGCATTCGGAATCACGAAGTCTTGCGGAAGAACGCCGACGACCGTGTAGCTATCGTTGTTGAGCACGAGCGTCTTGCCGATCAAGCCGGGGTCTGCGCCGAAGCGTCGCTGCCATGTTCCATAACTCAAGACCACTACGCGCTGGCTCTCAGGCCGCCCGTCGTCCGGCAAAAGCGTGCGACCAAGAGCGGCTTCGACGCCGAGCATCTCAAAGGCGTTCGGCGTCAGGCGTATTCCCTGCAAGCGTGCGGGGTCGCCTCTTTCAGTCAGATTCGCTCCCCAGTTGGCAAAGGCCGCCATCTGCGCGAGAGTCTGATTTTGATCCCTGTAGTCTATGAAGTTCGGGATAGAGAAAAAGGCTTTATCGCGATCCGTGCGCGTAGACCAGATCCAGACCAACTGCTCAGGGTTCTTTAGCGGCAACTCTCTAAGCAGGACGGCATTGACCATACTAAAAATCGCCGTGTTCGCGCCGATGCCCAGAGCGAGCGTCAGCACGGCGACCAGCGTAAAGCCGGGCCGCTTCAACAGCATTCGCATTCCGTATCGCAAGTCCTGCAAGAGTGTTCCCATCACAACACCTCCTCAAGAGCAGGGATGAGGGCGGAGGGATGAGGGATGAATAAAGAATGATTCAAGTTGAATCAGCCTTCCTTTCATCCCTCATCCCTCATCCTTCATCCCTTCTTCTCATCCTTCATCCCTTTACTCGTATCTGAGCGCGATCATCGGATCGACCTTGACGGCGCGGCGCGCTGGGATGTAGCAGGCCAGGAGCGCCACGCCGACCAGCAATACTGAGACAGAAACAAACGTCAGCGGGTCTGTCGCGCTGACATTGAAGAGCAGGCTCGTCAAATAGCGCGTCAGGGCGAATGCCGCGACGAGCCCCAGCCCAACGCCGATCAGCGTCAGGACAAGACCCTGACCGATGACCAGCCGGAAGATGTCTCGGGCCTGCGCGCCCATCGCCATGCGCACGCCTATCTCGTGCGTGCGCTGGCTGGTATTGAAGCTGATCAACCCGTAGATTCCGACTCCCGCCAGAGCGAGCGCGATGGTGGCGAAGGTCAACAGGAACAGCAGGCTAAAGCGTCTTTCTCCGAGCGAGCGCGAGATCAGTTGCTCCATCGTCGCCGTGCTGGAAAAGGGCTGCGTCTTGCTCACCGCCCAGACCTCTCTCTTGACGGCGGGCAGAAGACTGTTCGGATCAATTCCGGTTCGCACGATGTAGGTCATAGAGCCGTAAGGCTCTTGCAGATGGGGCAGGAAAAGTTCCGGGCGCGGCTCGCTGTCTAGTCCAGTATGCCGCACATCGCCTATGACGCCGACGATCTCGCGCGTCTTATTCTCGCCCATAAACTGCACTGTGATCTTTTTTCCGACTGCATCTTCGTCGGGCCAGTAACGCTTCGCCATCGTCTCGCCTATGAGGACGACGGGCGCGGCGTCGCGGTTATCGGAGCGCGTAAAGAAGCGCCCGCGCTTGAGCGGAATACCCATCGCGCGAAAGTAATCGAACGTCGCCACGGTCGCGTAGGCGATTGGCTCCTGACCCGCCGCGAGTGTGGGTCGTCCTTCGATGGTAAATTCGCTCTTGATGTCTATGCTGTTATCGTGAAACGGAAGCGCAGAGACAGCGCCCGCTGCTTCGACGCCCGGCAGCGCCGCGATGCGATCAAGACTCTGCTCGAAAAACGCTGCCCTTTCTTCAGGCGTACGCGCCCTACCCCAGACGTGGACTTCCAGCGCGAGCGCTTTCTCCGTCGTAAAGCCCGGGTCGACCTGCAAGAGACGCACAAAGCTTCTGACCAGCAGGCCCGCACCGACCAGCAGCATCAAGGCCAGAGCAACTTCCGAGATGACCAGAAGATTTCGCAAACGTTGCCGCGCGAAACCTGAGGCGGCTGTGCGACCACCTTCTTTGAGAGTTTCCTGAAGGTCTGTGCGCGAGAACTGAAGCGCAGGCGCAAGCCCGAAGATGAGCGCCGTGAGCGCAGAGATACCCAGAGCGAAATAGAGCACGTGCGCGTCAATCGAGACCTCGTTGATGCGCGGCAGATTGCCAGGGCTCAAGGCGATGATCGCATCCACGCCCCAGCTCGCCAGCAGCACGCCGACGATTCCGCCGAGACCCGCGAGCAACACGCTCTCCGTCAACAACTGCCGAATCAAACGACCGCGCACCGCTCCCAGCGCGGCGCGGATAGCAAACTCCTTCTGTCGCGTAGACGCGCGCGCAAGGAGTAGATTAGCGACGTTGGCGCACGCGATCAGCAGCACAAGGCCGACCGCACAGAGAATGACCAGCAGCGCAGGGCGCACATGGCCCACCAGTTGTTCCGGCATGGAGACCACAGTTGCGCCCACTTCACTATTCGTTTGCGGATACTCCTTTGCCAACTGCGAAGCGATGCCGTTCATCTCTGCCTGCGCTTGGCTTACGGTCACGCCGGGCTTAAGCCTGCCGATGACTTTGATGTAAGCGGAGCCGCGTATATCTTTATCGCTCGCGACTTCGACCCAGGGCGACCAGATTTCTCTGCCCGGACCGAACTCGAAATCCGCAGGCATCACTCCGACGACCGTGTGCGGGCGACCGTTGAGCATAAGTTTCTGTCCGATCAGATTCGGATCGCTGCCGAAGCGCCGCCGCCACAGTCCATGACTGATGACGACCACGGTAGAATTTCCGGCCTGAAATTCATCGCGCAGGAAAGTGCGACCGTACAGAGCATTGACGCCGAGCACCTCGAAGAAGCCGGTCGTCACACGCCAGGCACGAAAAGCTTCGGGCTCTTCTCCGCCCGTCAAGCTATATCCGTAGGGCATAGCGGCGGCCAGCTCCGTGCAACTCCGGCTGCGGTCTCGCCAATCGAAAAAGTTTGCCGGAGAGACATCTTCGCGCTTGACACTATTCTTCGTGTTGCTCTGCCAGAAGGTGGCGATGCGGTCAGCGTCTTGAAATGGCAGGGGGCGAAGCAGCACCGCATTCACCACGCTGAAGATTGCTGTGTTAGCACCTATGCCTAAGGCCAGAGTCAGCACCGCCACGACAGTAAAGCCGGGTTTGCGCACCAGCATCCGAATCGCATAACGCAAATCCTTGAGCAAGGTCTCCATCGCCATCCTCCTTAAAAGCAGGGATGAGGGCGGAGGGATGAGGGATGAAAGAATCACAATTCAAGTTGAATGCTTTCTTATTCATCCCTCATCCCTCATCCTTCATCCCTTTATTCGTATCTGAGCGCGATCATCGGATCGACACGTGTCGCACGGCGCGCGGGGATGTAGCAGGCCAGCAGAGCTACACCGCCGAGCAACAACGGTACGATAATGAAGATCAGTGGATCGCCTGAGCCGACGCCGTAAAGCAATCCGCCCATCACGCGCGTCAGGATAAAGGCCAGCGGTAGGCCAACAAGGATGCCTGCTACTGCCAGCATCATTCCCTGCCCCGCGACGAGTCTTAGCACGTCGCTGCGCTGCGCACCCAAAGCCATGCGAATGCCTATCTCCTTGGTGCGCTGGCCGACTGAATAAGCCATCAGGCTATAGAGACCCGTCGCGGCCAGCAGCAGCGCCAACAGTCCGAACGTGGTCGAGAGCTTCGCGCCCATGCGTACCCACATCAGCGCGTAACCCATGTGCTCCTGAAGCGTCATCACGCCGTAGATGGGAAGCTGCGCGTCCAGACTGCGCACCACTTCTCGCACTGCCGGAGTCAAACTCTTCGGATCGTTGGCCGTCCGTATCAACAGAGTCATGCCCGTCGTGTAGTCCTGCGGCAGATGAAAGTACATGTAGGGTTTGGGCGACTCGCCCAGCGTGCGATACTTTCCGTCCCTCGCCACGCCGATCACTTCCCAGAGCGGTCGATTCTCTCTGCGCCCGACGGTGATGCGCTTGCCAATCGGATTCTCATTCGGCCAGAGACGGCGCGCCAGCGTCTCGTTGATGATGACGACCTTGGTCGCCTCCGCCGTATCGCGCTCGTCGAAATCGCGACCCGCGACAAGCGGAATCTGTAGAGTGGAGAAGTGCTTTGGGCCAATCGTATTGTTGAGCACATAATCGCTGTTCTCACCGGGCGGCGGCGGCGGCTGTCCTTCCGGGACGACCGGCCCTGCTCCGTGCGAGCTATCGCCGAGCGGAAGCGAGGTCGCCACACTTGCAGATTGCACGCCCGGCAGCGTCTCCACGCGCTCGACCAGTTGGCGATAGAAAGCATTGCCCTGCTGCTCCGTATATCCGAGCAGCCCCGGATTGACGGAGAGGATCAGCACGTTGTCTGTCTTAAAGCCCGGGTCTATAGATTGAGCGTTGCGCGCACTCTTGACGAAGAGCCCCGCGCACACGAGCACGATCAGGGAAAGCGCCACCTGAGAGACGACCAGAAGATTTCGCAGTGTGAAGCGGCGCGCGCCCGCTTTAGTGACGGGCGTCTCGCCCTTCAGGACAGGCAACACATCCGGGTTGGAGGACTGAAGAGCAGGAGCTAAACCGAAGATGATGCCGGTCGCAAGCGAGAGCACAATGGTAAACGCCAGGACGCGAGTGTCCGGCGAAAACAGAGTCGGCTCGAAGTTGTACGGCAGGGCCGGGACAAACGACCACATCAAATCCGTCGCCCAGTAGGCCAGAACCATTCCCAGCGCGCCGCCGATCACAGAGAGCAGTACGCTCTCTGTCAGGAGTTGTCGAATCAATCGAAAGCGACTCGCGCCCAGCGCCAGACGGATTCCGATCTCACGCCGCCTGGCGAGCGAGCGAGCGAGAAGAAGATTGGCGACGTTGGCGCACGCGATCAGAAGGATCAGCCCGACGGCCATCATCGCCAGTCCGGCGCTTAAAGCGACCGTGCCCGCAGCCTCTTCAAACCGTCCGCTGGTTTCCGACATAACGACGGCCCCGATATTCTTGCTGCGTATATCAGGATAAGCCTCGCTGAGACGTGCGGCGACGGTCGTCATCGCGGCTCCTGCCTGCTCCGGGGTCACGCCCGGCTTGAGCCTGCCGATGAGGTCGAAGTTGTGAGCGCCGCGCCTGTCCAGATAAAAGCTGCTCTGATCTATCTGGGCCTGCATCATCGCCGGAACCCAGAAGTCCATCGAGAGCGCCCACTTTGTACCTTTAAAGCTCTCAGGTGTGATGCCAACGACCGTGTATTGCTGGCCGTTCAAGGTCAAGACCTTGCCCACCAGATTAGGATCTGAATTGAAGCGGCGCTGCCAGAGGTTGTAGCCGACGACGACTACCGGATGAGAGCCCGGAGTATTGTCTTCTTCAGGAAGAAAGCCGCGCCCCAGGTGCGGCTTGACGCGCAGCACGTCAAAGTAATTGCCGCTGACCAGCTCGCCGTAGATGATGTCGTTCTGATCCTTGTCGCTGAGCGCCGCCTGCACCAGCGTGTACGCCAGCAATCCGTCGAAGACACCCGTCTGATCGCGGTAGTCAATAAAATCCGGGTATGAGAAATCGTTGTATTCCCCGTCCGCGCGCGAGAACTCAAAGGGCCTGACCAGCTCGCTTGCGCGCTCGACCGGCATCGGTCGCAGGATAAATGAACTCACGCCGCTGAAGATGGCGCTGTTGATACCGATCCCCAGGGCGAGCGTCAACACCGCTATTCCTGTAAAGCCGGGGCTCTTCCACAGCATGCGAAAGCCGTAACGCAAATCCTGCCAGAGTGTCCTCATTCAGTTTCTCCTACTCATAACGAAGCGCGATCATCGGATCGACACGCATTGCCCTGCGCGCCGGTATCAAACAGGCGATGAGAGCCACAACGATCAACAGCAGCGCGACCCCCGCGAAGGTCAAAGGGTCTGTGGCGCTCACCTCGTACAGCAAACTCTTCATCACGCGCGTTAAAGCGAACGCCGAGACGAGACCAATTGCGACACCCACAAGCACAAGGCTCATGCCCTGCCGCAAAACCAGCCCGAGCACATCGCGCGCCTGCGCACCCAAAGCCATCCGCAGACCAATCTCATGCGTGCGCTGCGCGATTGAATAAGAGATCAATCCGTAGACTCCGAGCGCCGCCAACAGCAGAGCCAGCCCGGCAAAGCCGCTCAAGAGCATCATGGAGATGCGACGCGTGGCGACAGATGCGGCGACCACGTCCTCCATCGTTTTGATACCGAAGACGGGTTGATCAGGATCAAGAGAGAGCACAGCGCCGCGCACGGCGGAGGTCAAAGCCAGGGGCTTGGCTGTGCTGCGCACGACCAGAGACATTCCTCCCCACGATGAATCCTGCGCGTGCGGCACGTACATCTGCGGAGACGCTTCGCCTTCGAGCACATCGGTCTTGGTATCGCCGACGATGCCGACGATCTCGCGCGGGAACTGCTCATCACGCCAGATTTTGATACGCTTTCCGACTGCCGCTTCATTCGGGAAATAGCGACGCGCGAGCGTCTCATTGACGATCACAACCTGCGGAGCGTCTTCTCTGTCACGCTCTGTAAATTGTCTTCCGGCGACGAGCGGAATCTTCATCGCGCCAAAATATCCGGGCGTCGTCACACTGTAACTGGCATTGATCGATTCTTCCGGCGTGAGCGGGCGACCCTCCGGGATAAAAGCGCGACCCACAGAGTAGTTGCTGCCACCCAGCGGCAAGCTCAAAGTAGCGCCCACGGATTCGACGCCCGGCAACTGCGCGACACGTTCCGCGAGCCGCTCGAAGAACTCTGCCTTCTGCCTGCCCTCTTTGTACTTGAGAGACGGAAGACTGACGCGCATCGTTAACACGTTCTCTGCATCAAAGCCCGCATCCGTTCCGCGCAGCAGCACAAAGCTTTTAATGAGCAGTCCCGCCCCGATGAGCAGCATTAAAGAGAGCGCGACCTCGCTGATGACCAGCGCCTTGCGCACGCGATTGCGACGCCACCCTTCGGAAAAGCTGCGGCCGCCCTCTTTCAGCGCTTCGTTGAGATTGACGCGCGAGGCTTGCCAGGCGGGCGCTAGACCGAACAGCAATCCGATCAGGAACGTCACGGCCAATGTAAAGAGAAGAACTCTTGAGTCCAGATGGACGGTCTCCAGACGCGGAGTATTGGCCGGGCTGATCGACACCAGAAAGTCTGTCAGCCAGATACCAAGGAGAAGTCCCACACCGCCGCCGATGGTGGAAAGCAAAAGGCTTTCTGTTAGCAACTGCCTGACAACACGCAGGCGGCTTGCGCCCAGGGCCGCACGCACGGCTATCTCTTTTTGACGAGCAGCGGCGCGCGCCAGCATAAGGTTCGCGACGTTGGCGCAGGTAATGAGCAGGACAAAGCCGACCGCGCCGAGCAGGAGCAAGAGTGCTGGCCTGACTCCCGCCACCATCAAATCATGCAACCCCGTGAGGCGCGCGCCCCAGTTCGAGTTCGTCTCGACGTAAGATTGGCCCAGCCTTTCAGTGATGGTGTTGATCTGCGACTGTGCCTGCTCAAGTGAAACGCCGGGCTTCAGGCGTGCCAGTACCTGTAGGTAACGGTTGTCGCGCCGCTCACTTGTCATCTCGACCGCGAGCGGACGCCACATATCGACCGGCTGCATAAACTCGAAATCGGCGGGCATCACGCCGATGACGGTCGTGCTCTGGCCGCTGACGTTGATCTGGCGGCCGACGACCGACGGGTCTGCGCCGAAGCGGCGCTGCCACAGCGCATGACTGATAATTGCGACGCTGTCGTTCCCTTCACGATCCTCTTCGACGAGGAAGCTGCGCCCGATGGCAGGCTTTACTCCGAGCACCGGAAGGAAGCTGGCGCTCACGTAGGCGGCGGGCACGCGCTCTGGCTCAGTGTCCCCGGAGAGAATTGCTCCGCCGGTGACGAAGGCCGTCATGTCCTCAAAGGTTTGGTTCTGGTTTTTCCAGTCAGCGAAATCCGGCGGCGAGATATTGCTGGCCGTGATGCCCTGCGCAGGGTTGACCGCTTGCAGATAGACCAGGCGGTCGGCGTCAGGGTATGGCAGCGGACGCAGCAGCACACTGTTGACGACGCTGAAGATGGCCGTGTTCGCGCCGATACCTAAGCCCAGTGTGATGATGGCAACAAGTGTAAAGCCGGGGCTTTTCCACAACATGCGAAAGCCGTAACGCAGGTCCTGAACGAGTGTTCTCATCGCAATCCCCCTCTGTAGACGTAACGCTGACGACCAACACGTCGGCCTGACAATCAGTACAAGCTTCTGAAAGTTTGTGTGAATAAAGCTCGCGCCCGCTCTTCCTCAATCCCTTGGTGCGAAGCTGCGGGAAGCGAAGCTCTTTACTTAACCTTCAAAACTATAAATGTCAGGTCGTCGTGCTGCGGAGCAGTCGCGCACCAGTTGCGCACACAATGCACAACCATATCGCGTACTTCATCCGCTGACATGTGGGACGATGATCTCAGGAGTTCCTGTAAACGCTCTTCACCAAATTCTTCGCCGTCGGCGTTGAAAGCCTCCGTGACGCCGTCCGTGTAAGCGAGCAGCAGATCGCCGCTCTGCAACTGGACGGTCTCCTGTTCGTAGACGCAACTGCGAAAGACACCGATCACAGGGCCGCCGCTGGTTAGACGCATGAATGGTTGCGCCTCGCGGCTCTCGGTCTCATCCATCACAGCCGTGGCTTCCAAAACGGCAGCCGCCGCGCCAGCGGTCTCCCGGCCGGACGTGATGCTCTTTCTTTGGAACAGCGCGTCGCAGAAAAATTCCGGCGCGCGATTGAGTCGCGCCACGCCGCCTTCCGCTCCGGCACGCAGCAGAAAAGGCGGATTGTGCCCGGCATTAACATAGGTCAGACGGCGCGTGCGCTCGTCGAACTGCGCATAGAAGAAGGTCGCGTAGCTGGCTGCGCCCGTCGAGCTGTACATCAGACGGTTCATCGTCGAGACCAGATCGGAGAGCGACCCGCGCGCGGCAATCGCCTGGCTGCGCAAAGAAGCCTGCACCGTCGACATCAAAAGCGCCGCAGAGATTCCCTTGCCCGCGACATCCGCCACGGCAATGCCTATCTGCCCGTCGTCGAGCGTGAGGAAATCGTAGTAGTCGCCGCCGACTTCGCGCGCAGGCTGACAAAAGCCGGAGAGATCGAGCGAATCGACCTCAGGCGGACACGCAGGGAAAAGTCTGCGCTGGACTTCCGTGGCGACGACCAGTTCGCGACGCAGACGCTCTTCCTCGACCATGCGCTGGACGAGCTTGGCGTTTTCGATGATGAAAGCCATCTGCCCGGCAATCGCCATCAACATACGCTTGTCTTCCGGCGAGAAAGTTTTGTCCCCGGCCCTGGCCCCGAGCGAGATCACGCCGACCAGCTCGTCCTTCATCATGATCTGCACGAGCAGGCGCGTATTGATAGACTTGAGCGTCTCGGTCTCGGTGAGCCGCGCTTCTTGACGCGACTGAACGTCAGAGGAGAGCGCCTGTGCCCAGACCTCGAAATCCTCCGGGCCGACGCCGAGCGGGATGCCAAGCTTTCTGAGACGCTTGACGACGAACGCATCGCGCTGAAGCATCAGAGGGCTGGCAGAAGAGGTCTGTGGAAATGTTGACGTGTCCGCCGGATGAGAGAGACGGCAAACGTAATCGCCCGTCTCATCGTCGCGGACAAAGATCGAGACGCTTTCAGTGTGCAGCGCGTCCTGAATCTTATCAACGACTAATTTGAAGAGCTGCTCGATAGTCGTGACGGCGCGCGCGGCGTGGCCCAGATCATTCAGAATACGATGCTCGTCGTACGCATCACGCAAGGAACGACGGTCGATCACACTGGTGACGCGCCGCATGATAAGCGCCAGCATCAACCCGATTAGTCCAAGCGCCGTGATGCCTGTGGCCAGACTGGAACGGCGACCGACGGCCAGCCAGAAGCTGAGCATCGCGCACAGCGCAACGATCTCTTCGATCAGGAGCAGGCGCGCAGGCGACAGGCGGCGCACACGCGCACGCGCGTCGCGTATTCGCCGACTTATCTTGCGCCTGAATTTCTTCATGAACAACAACACTTCTTTACTCGTAACGGAGCGCGACCATCGGATCGACACGCGTCGCACGACGCGCAGGAATGTAGCTCGCCAGCGCGGCGACGGCGCACAAAACTAACGGCACACCGACAAACGTCAAAGGGTCTGTGGCACTCACGCCGTAGAGAAAACTTGAGATCAGGCGCGAGAGAGCGAAGGCGGCCGCCAGACCTATGACGACTCCGACCATCACCATCGCCATGCCCTGACCCAAGACCATCCTGAGCACATCACCTGTTTGCGCGCCCAGCGCCATGCGAATCCCTATCTCGTGCGTGCGCTGCGCGACCGTGTAGGCCATCACGCCGTAGAGACCTATGACGGCCAGAAGAAGCGCCACCCCCGCGAAGAGACCGAGCAGCAACATCGTAAAGCGTCTCTGCGCGACTGAACGTGCGACGAACTCTTCCATCGTCTTGACGTTAAAGATCGGCTGGTCTTTATCTATCGCCCAGATTTGTTCGCGCACGGCATTGATCTGATTTTCAGGCCGATTGCTGGTGCGCACGACGAGCGCCATGTAGGACTGCGGGCCTTGACGATAAGGCAGGTAAAACTGTGCCGTGGGCTCTATGTCGAGCGCGTAGTGCCTGACATCTCCGACCACGCCGACGACTGTGCGCCAGGGACTCTCAGGATCATCTATGTCCGTGTTGATGCGCTTGCCGAGCGGGCTTTCATTCGGCCAGAAGCGGCGGGCCGCCGTCTCGCTCACTATCGCGACGGGCGTAGAGCCCGCGCGGTCTTCAGCCGCGAAGGGACGACCGCTCTTGAGCGGAATACCCATCGCACGAAAATAATCCTCGTTGATCGTATAGCGTTCGAGGTCCGGCACGTCTTCGCGCGCGGAAACGGGTTGGCCTTCGACGTAAAAAGAGACCGTGTCAAAGCCGCCGCTGACGGGAAGATTGCTGGTCATCCCGACGGACTCGACGCCCGGCAGCGAGCGTATGCGCGCCTCTGCCTGATCGAAGAAGGCACGCGCCTGATCGTCCTCCGTGTACTTTGTGCCGGGAAGAAAGATGTTCAGCGTCAGCGCGTTGTGTGGATCAAAGCCAGGGCTGACGTTTTGGAGGCGCACAAAGCTTTTGACTAAAAGTCCTGCGCCGATCAGGAGCAGCAGCGAGATGGCGATCTCCGCAACGACCAGCACGGAGCGCAGGCGTTGTCTACCACGACCACCCGTAGAGCTTCGCCCGCTCTCCTTGAGCGATTCATTCAAGTCCGGCTTGGAGAACTGAACGGCGGGCGCAAGTCCGAAGGCCACGCCCGTCAAAATCGTCAGCAGGGCCGTAAAGCCGAACACGCGACCATCCAGGCCGACATCGCCCAGGAAGGGGAGCGAATCCGTTCCGAGCGTGACGAGATAATCGGTCGCCCACATCGCAAAGAGCAGCCCCAACCCACCGCCGACGATTGAGAGCAGCACACTCTCCGTCAACAGTTGACGAATAATGCGCAGCCGGCTCGCGCCCATCGCCGCGCGAATAGCCATCTCTTTTTGACGAGCAGCGGCGCGAGCAAGTAATAGATTGGCGACGTTGGCGCACGCGATCAGCAGCACGAAGCCGACCGCCACGAGAAAGACAAGCAGGGCCGAGCGTATCTTTCCCACAAGCTGCTCGTGCAGCGAGGCGGTACTCAAACTTTCGCCCGCGTTCGTGTCCGGATACTGTTGCTGTAGCTGACCGGCGATGACGCCGAGCTCACTTTGCGCGCGCTCGACGGAGACGCCGGGTTTCAAGCGCGCGATGGCTGTGTCAAGGGAGCGACCGTCGCGCGTCCACTGCGAAAGGTCAGGCGCGAAAGGAGCCCACAGCTCGGGCTTTTCAAAGCCTACGCCCGAGAACTGCGGCGGCTCGAAATCACGCGGAAGGACGCCGATGACGTTGTAGCTCGCGCCGTTGAGCGTGATCGTCTGGCCGATGATCGAAGGGTTTGCGCCAAAGCGCCTCTGCCACAATCCGTAGCTCAAAAGAACTACGAGGTGATTGCCGCGCTGCTCTTCCTGCGGGAGAAAAGCGCGACCCATGACGGGCTCGACCCGTAGGACGTTGAAGAAGGCTGTCGTGACGCGGGCGGCGGCTAATCTCTCCGGCTCGCCCGTGCCCGTGAGGCTCGGCGACCATCCGTCGTAGGCCGCAATGCTCTCGAAGACAGTATTGCGGTCTCTGACATCGTAGAAGTCCTGCGGGCTGAGCGTGCCCAGCCGTTTGTTGCGCTGGAGATTTGCACCACCGATTCTGACAAGCTGCTCGGCATGATCGAAGGGGAGCGAACGCAGCAGGACGGCGTTGACGACCGTAAAGATTGCTGTGTTCGCTCCGATGCCGAGCGCAAGCGTCAGGACGGCGACGAAGGTGAAGCCAGGCTTCTTCAAAAGCATTCGCGCGCCGTAACGCAGGTCTTGCCACAGGGTCGTGCCCATTGCTTAAGCCGCCTCCACGCTCTCTTCCTCTTTGACGACTCGTCCGTCGAAGAGATGTATGGCGCGATCAGCGTAACGCGCATAGCGCGGATCGTGCGTCACCATGCAGATGGTCGCGCCGCCGCGATGAAGCTCTCTCAAGAGTTCCATGACGGCTTCGCCGTTCGTGGAATCGAGGTTGCCCGTCGGCTCGTCAGCGAGCAGGATCAGCGGCTCGCCAGCGACGGCGCGCGCCACGGCGACGCGTTGCTGCTGACCGCCGGAGAGCTGCGAGGGAAGGTGCTTGGCGCGGTGGGCCATACCGACTCTCTCAAGCGCAGCCGTGCAGCGCTTACGCCGGTCGGCTGCGCTCATCCCGCGATACGTGAGCGGCAGCTCGACGTTCTCGTAAACCGTGAGGTCGCCGATCAGGTTGAAGCTCTGAAAGATAAAGCCGACCTCGCGATTGCGTATGCGCGCGCGCTCCGATAGTGAAAGGTCTGAGACGGGTTTGCCGTCGAGCCAGTAGCCTCCGTCCGAAGGTGAATCCAGCAGGCCCAGGATCGAGAGCAGCGTTGATTTGCCGCACCCGGATGGGCCTGTGATCGAGACATATTCGCCTTTACCAATATCGAGGTGCGTGCCTGCAAGAGCGTGCGTCTCGACCTCGTCCGTGTAGAAGACTTTGGTGACGCCCTCAAGGCGTATAAGCGGTTGGGCAGATTGTGACATTAGATTATCCTCAAGTTTGGGGTGTGATCAGCAGCCAGTCACCAGTCAACAGAAAATGCACACCCCTTGCCTAAACCGATGACCGATGACTGGCCGCTGAATGCTTTCTCAATTCAAAAGAATACGGTTGTAGTTGTCCCAGGCGGACGTGTCCGACAGGATCACCTGCTCGCCCGGTTGTAAGCCTTCGATTATCTCGACAGTATTGACGGAGCTGCGGCCGAGCTTGACCTGCACGCGCACGGCGCTCTTGCCGCCCTCTTCCAGCTTGAACATGCCGACGGTGCTCTGCGATTGACCAAACGCCGGGCGACCGACGAAGACGACATCGCTTAAGCGTTCAAGCTCAATCGTGCCGTCAACAGAGAGCGCAGGACGTGCGCCCTGCGGTAACTCGCCGTCCAGAGCCACGTCCACGGTCACTGTGCCCTGCTGCGCGGCGGGGTCTATGCGCATGACGTGGCCGGGGATCAGTCCGTTGCGTGTATCAATCGACGCCTGTTGGCCCAGGGTGATGTCCTTGGCCTGCGTCTCTGCGATCTTCAGCTCGGCTTTGAGGTGCTGCGGCTCTGCGACGCGAGCGAGGTTTGTTCCGGGCGTGACCTGTTGGCCCACCTCTACGACCATCTCCTGCAACACGCCGCTCGTTCCGGCCAGCACCCTCATAGAGGCCAGACGGCTCTGGCGTAGTTGGGCCAGCGCCTGCAACTGTTGAATG
>DATLMN010000101.1:0-11337 GCA_035537255.1 Pyrinomonadaceae bacterium
TGCGGCCCCTGCGCAGGTGTCTTTAATGATCTGGACACCATCGTGCTTGCAGCGACGGCGCTGCGCTCCTCTACAGAGCAGGAGATAGCATTTCCGGACGAGCAGGTTATCTGGCAGCGCATGAACTTCGCCGGGCGCACAGTTCACTAAAGCACAGAATCAGCCTCACCCTTTGCCACTCAAGATTGTCCATCGAGATGAACAGGAAAGCTGATCGTCTCGGTGACCTTCTCTTTTTCCAGCAGTACATCGTAACTACTGTTCACACCGTCTCCTGCTATAAAACGTAAGTGATGACGGCCGAGACGCTATGCTCGCTGTCGGCTGGCCTCCTCTGAGCGTTCAGCAGCGCGGCCTGCGGGCTCAGGTAGAGCGTGTGCCAGCGCATGTCGCGTGTGACAATCGGCTCGTTGGTGTAAGTGCGCTCGAAGCCCGTCTGTATAAAGAGCGTTTCCGGCTGCGGCCAGGAGAGTCGCACGATTGGGTTGAGCGAGACGGGACGGCTCGAAGGCTTTTTCTTCATCACCTTTTCATCATAAATGATCGAGGCGGCCAGCAGCGGCTCTGCCAGTGGAAGACGCGCTGCGGTCGGCGTCTCCGTCAGGGCATCATAAATCGCAACATCCTTATCAAAGGCCGTCGCAACCTTTGACGAATCTGGCGACCAGACGGGCAGAGCATCCGTCGATTGATCTGCCAGCAGGCGCTCCTGCCCGCCAAGCTCTATCAGGCGTGGGCGACCAGCGGGGCGCAGGTACGATGGATCGCGCGCTTCCAACTCGCTCTCCGTGCAGGCGAGCGAAACAAGCGCATGAGCATCGGGAGCCCAGGCCAGATAAAAGTAGATGAGCCCTTCGCGTTGTGTCAGCGGATGAAGATCGAAGCCGTCGCGATTGCAGATATAAATCTGTTCGGTGTTAAAGGACGGGACAGGGCCGAAGGCCGGCGCGACGGATGCGGCAGGAGTCGGCCCGGCCGTTGGTTCTTCCGGGACATCCACGAGCGCGGGCGGCGTGGGCTGTGCCAGAGGGTTCTTACGCGCGATAAAGGCTATATAGTTTCCATCAGGCGACCAAGAGACGGTTGCGCTGAATGCGCCTTTGAGTTCCGGCGGCGTCAGGTTGCGTATAAATTTACCGTCGGGCGAATACATGTCTATGCGAAACATCTCGTCCTGCTCGTCGGCAGTCGCATAGAGCGCGAGCACACGCTGTAGCTCCGGAGGGCCGGGCGAAACGACCGTGCGCAGCAACGCATCGTCTTTACGATTGGTCTCGAAGTCGGCTTGAACCGAAGCGAGCTTTGCATTCTGTTCTTCGGTGGGAGCATCTGTTGCTCCCTGCGGCGCAGGCGTATCCGCGACGAAACGATAGGCCAGCCGCTGCGCCGGCACATCACGCAAAGAGCGCGGACGCACACTCTGCCTGTCCATGATCTGTCGGCAACCCGCACCCGCGACGCAAACGAGCGCAATCAACAAAGACCACACCATACATCGCAACACAACCCGTCGCACACGCGCCTCGTCCGTCCCACGCCGCACAGCAAACCTCTTCCGCATATTTTTGAAAAACCCTTGATCTAATAATTGGTTCATCTGAATCGTCGATGATAGAAACCCTGGAGAGGTGTTGTCAACGAGGTGAAGGTTTTACAGTCATGTCCTGATTTGAAAATCTCGCTGAGCCCTCGGGAATCCTCTCTCATGGTTTATCACTCCGGCTCTGACCCTTTGACGGTGGGTGCTGACAAAAGATGAAATTGCATAAACGTCAGTATCTGCCTGATGATCTGGCGTGTGGTCTCGCTGTCGTGAAAGAGGTCGAAGGCGTGCGGGGCTGTGGGGTGATTGGTGAACGTGATGGGCAGATTGCGGGTCAAAGCTTTGGTCAGGAAAGTGTCAATCGTTTCGTTCAGGTGCGGCATTTCGTCCTGGCCTGCTCGCGCAATAAACAGGGGCAAGCTTGGCGGAAGATCGGTGACTGATTTTCCCGCGCAAGGGTTAGCGAAGCCCCACAGCTTGGCCGCATCGGCGACGACGGTAGACCCGTCCAAGTCCAGCATGATTCCGTAGCAGAGCACGGCACACTTCAGATAGTCATTGGCCTCCTGCATCAGCACGGATAGGGCGAGCGGAACATTGCCGGAGCTGGCCCAGAGGCCGAGACGGTTTTCGTCGATGCCAAGCCGGGCGGCGTTCTGGCGAATGTATTCAAGCAGGGTTTGAAGGTCTGCTGCCGGTTCTCTGTTCGTATAGGTGATGGCGACCAAGCATGAGGCAGCCATTAATTGTCCCCAGGAGACGCTTGAGCCCATCTCTTTGAACTTGCAGCCGACTCTCACCTCGAATCCAGGGTCAGGATAACCGGCGACGATGATGACGGCTGGTGTTCGTGCTCCACTCTTCATATCAGGCGGATAGTAGATGTCCATCGTGAGAGCGCCCGCATCGGCATCGCCTTTCAGGTATGGGACATCACGCCGGACTTTTACGCTGTCCATGCCGTCGATGCGATGGACGACCACTTTTTTCGAGATGGGTTCATCGTTTGTGTCTTGACTCATGTGCATTGCTCCTTCGGAAAATGTCCATAGAAATGCAAAACCCGCCGGGCAGGACTTGCTGCCACGACGGATTCATTTGTTGTTAGCTCTGTGCTGAAGGCGCTCCCGGAGAGGAAGCGCGCATTCGAGCCGTATGTACTTATCAGAGCACTTACCTGCCGAGCCTTATACTCCTCCCGGAGCGTTGTTGCAAGAGAAAGTTTCGAGAACTGGTCGTCTGATTATGACGCTAACGGGTTTTGAAGCGACCGATTAGAAAGGACGTGCTTCTTCCAGGGGCAGAATGAGCAGGTCTCTGTTCATAATATCTCGCGCGAGCACGGGGTCTAGGGCGAAGACGGCGCGCATGGTGTTGCGTGGGGAGAGATGGTCTTCGTCCGTGTCGTCTTCTTCGACGCAGTTGTGCTCGACAGAGCGTGCCAGGCGGCGCGGCAGTGATTCAGCGTTTGGCGTGCGCGTCACTAAGGCGCGGGCAGCCAGCGCGCCGATCAGATCACACGTCAACTCTTCCGGACGATTGCCGTAGATACTGAGGCCCGTCAGGCGTGAGGCACGTTGGCCCACCAGACGGTAAAGCGGGCGAAGCGCGCTGTTGCTTCCATCGCCGATGTGTATCAGCTCGTGCGCGAGCACGCTGACCATGCCTTCGTCTGACTTGAGTCCGGCAAGAAAGATCGTCCCGAAGCTGATCGTGTGCGGATCGCTTAAGACGACAGCGGCGTTGTCGCGCAGTTCCATATCCGGCTCGATGGTTTTGACGGCCCTGATACGCAAGGTCGCGGCGCGGACTCTGAAAGCGGCCAGTCCGTATTCGCCTGCAAGCTGCTTGAGCGCATCTATGGCGAGTTCGCGCGCGACGGGCAGCAACCGTTCGGCGCGTCGCGTTCCGACAACGACCTCAGGGTGCGTCAAAGGAAGCGATGGACGCGCCTGCATCTCGTCAATAGGGATGCTGCCCTGCGGGTCTGCTTCGCGCTCCGCGCAGACTGCGGCCATCGCGTGCTCGACCATCTCCGGCTCGACGGGCTTGGCCGTCTCGTGCGAGCGCGCAGGCTGCGCGCGCCTCTTACTCTGCCGACCGCCCTGCTGCGCTAACGCGCCCGAACCAAACGACGAAAGGAGAAGAACAAGGATAAGAACAGGGATGAGGGATGAGGGATGAGGGATGAAAGAAGAGCGAAGAGCAGACATAGTAACGCGAATGCACATTCTTATGTTCGCTCTCGATTCATCCCTTAGTACCCTGCCTGAAAACTTCTTATTCATCCCTCATCCCTCATCCTTCATCCCTCATCCCTTATCTGTTTCGCCAGACGGGTTTGCGTTTCTCCATAAAGGCGCAGACGCCCTCGCGCGCGTCCTCTGTTTTCATCAAGTCATTCAAATAGAGATTCTCTACGCGGCTTAGAGCATCTTCAAACGAGAGGCCGCGCGCTGTGTCAATCGCGCGCCGCGTCGCTTCGAGCGCGGGCGCGGATAACTCTCGAAGCCTTGAGAGTATCTCTTCTAATTTCTGCGGAAGCTGCTGCGATGAAACCAGGTAGTTGACCAGGCCAAGACGCTGTGCCTCCGTGGCGTCGATCAATTCGCCTGTCAGCATCAGCTCGCGCGCGCGTTTGTCTCCGATGATGCGCGGCAGTAGCACAGCAGCCACCGGCGGAAAGACGCCGAGCTTGATCTCCGGCTGGCCGAATCGTGCGCGCTCACTGGCGATGATGATGTCACAGGCCGCGACCAGCTCGCAGCCGCCGCCGAGCGCCGCGCCGTCAACGACCGCGATGGTCGGCTTTGCGGCTTGTTCCAGCGCGCGAAAGATAGCGTGAAACGCATCGAGCATTTGATAGATAGTTTCTTCGACGTGCTCTTCGACGGCGACGCCCGCGCTGAAGGCGCGCATCTCCGGCGCGGCCTCGAAAACAATCGCCACCAGCTCGCGCTCGCGTACGCACTCTGCGACGGCAGCGCCGATCTCGCGCATCATGGCGATATTGAAAACGTTCAAGGGCGGGCGCGCGAAACTGATGCGACCCACGCGGTCTTTGATAGAGAGTTGGATATTCTGATAACTCATCGAATTTCGAGCCGCGAATTGCCTGCGCCTTCGCCCGAAGCTCAAGGCCCTTTTTCGTTACAGCACATGATAAAAGGCCGGAGGCGAAAAAGAGAAGCCCAAAGGTGAAGAGATAAAAGTCTTAATGCATGGAATACTCCACTGACAGCCCTTTTTATTTTCGCCCCTTGAGCTTTGTCCGCCACTGGCCGCTGAGTTGAAAAACTTTCGCGATGAAACTTTGCTAAGACGAGGAGCTTACAGAAAGGCCAGGAGGACTTAAGGAAATGAGCGTTGTTACCTGTCAGCAATGCGGGACGCGCAATCGCGTGGACGAGAGCGCCGCCAGTGTGCGTCAACCCGTTTGCGGTAAATGTGGCGCGCCGCTCAACCCGGCCAGAGGCGAACAGGGCGCGCAAACGAGCCGACCGCGCGTGTTGACGGACGCGACCTTTAAGCAGGAGGTGAGCGCGGCGAGGGATCGTCCCCTGTTGGTGGACTGCTGGGCAGAGTGGTGCGGCCCTTGCCGCATGATCGCACCCGTGCTGGATCAACTGGCCGCCGAATCCGGCGGGCGCTACGTGATTGCGAAATTGAACGTGGACGAGAACCCGCGCACCGCAGCGGAGTTTCGCGTCCAGAGCATTCCGACTCTGCTCATCTTCCGTAACGGTGCGCTCGCAGACCGGATGGTCGGCGTGCAATCGAAACAGGCCATCGCGGCGCGCCTGCGATAGCGTCAAGCGGATTAAAGCCAAGAAAACATACGCAGGCTGTCCCCGGCCCTTGCGCGCGTACGCCCTTTTTTGTAATGGGTCAGTTTGAATATCAGTACATTGAGACTCACCACAGAGACACAGAGGGCACGGAGGAAGCACGGAGGTTTGAGTGTTGTTCAAATCTCTGTGCCCCCTCTGCGTCCTCTGTGTCTGTGTGGTGAAGGGCAATCTCCATCACACTCAAATTTCGAATTGACCCGCTACTCTTTTTACATCCCTCTTTTGCTTTCATCCCCGCTCTGTGCGCGACATTCGGCGGCAGATAATTTAATATTGGCCGTTCCCTCGAAAACTAAAGTTATAAAGAGGTGTCAATAGATGTTCAGGAAACTAATCGCCACTGCGCCGACGTGGATGACTGTGCCCGTGCGGGTCGCTCTGGGAACCGTCTTTATCGCGCACGGCGCACAGAAGGTGTTCGGTAGCTGGGGAGGCAGAGGACTCTCCGCGTACCTTGAGGGAACGCCGCCGTTCGGCTTTATGCGTCCCGGTTGGTTGTGGCTGGCGGCGGCTGCGTTCGGCGAACTCCTGGGCGGTATCTTCGTGCTGTTGGGACTCCTGACACGCTTCGGCGCGTTTCTCATTGCCTTCATCATGCTCGTCGCCATGTTCGGCGTCCACTGGGGAGCATTCTTTATGAACAATAGAGGGATCGAATTTACTTTGGCGCTGCTCGGGATGGCGATTGCTCTCTTGATCGCCGGCGGTGGGCAGGCTTCGATTGACAGGCTGCTGATGGACGGGAGCGGCAGAAGAAGGTAAGAAAGCAGTCAAGAGTGACAAGTGACGAGTTGAAAATTTAAAACTTGCTCCTTGGCTCGTCACTTGTCACTCTTCACTCGCCACTGTTTTTTATGCGACGTTCTCCGCTGCTGGTCATTTTTATTACGGTCTTTATCGATCTGATCGGGTTCGGCATAGTCATCCCGGTGCTGCCGTTTTATGTCGAGGGAACAAGGTTCAATGCCAGCCCGCGCGTCGTCGGACTGCTCTTTGCTTCCTACTCGATCATGCAGTTGATCTTCACGCCCATTCTGGGAAAGTTGTCCGACAGGTACGGGCGCAGGCCCGTGCTGTTTTTGAGCCTGCTCGGCACTGGCGTTGGATTTTTGATACTGGGATTCGCGACGACCGTCTGGATGCTCTTCGCTGGTCGCATCATAGACGGTATTACGGGCGGCAATATCTCGACCGCGCAGGCTTACATCGCGGATGTCACGACGCCTGAGAATCGCGCGAAGGGCATGGGGATGGTCGGCGCGGCCTTTGGCTTAGGCTTTATCTTCGGCCCGGCCATCGGCGGCATCCTCAGCCGCTGGGGCATAAACGTTCCCTTTCTCTTCGCCGCCGGGCTAGCCTTCAGCAACGCTATCCTGCTCTACTTCACATTGCCGGAAACGGTCACGCAAGACCATCCCGCGCGCCGCTCTTCAACGGCCGCCGCGAGAGGCCGCTGGTCGCAGCTACTAAAAGCGCTCAAACAATCAAGGCTCGCACTGATACTTGCGATCTATTTTTTATTCGTCGTCGCTTTTTCTGTGATGACTACCTCGTTCGGGCTTTTTACGATGTACCGCTTCGGTTACGACGCGCACGACACGGGCTGGCTCTTCGTCTTTGTAGGAGTGATTGGCGCGATTGTGCAGGGCGGGCTGATCGGGCGGCTGGTGAGAAGGTTCGGCGAGATACCGCTCGTCATCGCGGGCGCGCTGCTCTTTGCGATGAGCCTCTTCGTCATTCCGCTGACGAGTCAGCATACGGGTCTGGTGACTTTGCTGCTGGTCGGCGCAACATTCGCCGTGGGCAACTCGCTTGCCACGCCGTCTCTGACGAGCCTCGCTTCAAAGAGCGCCGGTCGCAGTGAACAGGGCAGCGTGCTAGGCGTCACGCAATCGGTCGCAAGCCTTGCGCGCACGGTTGGCCCACTCGTCTCTTCGGCATTGATCTATAGCGCGATTGCGACTTACGGAGCGGATCAGAAGATACACAACATGAGTAATCATTCATTGCTCGTCACCTTCTGGGTGGCAGCCGCCATCATGTTCGCGGCCTTTGTGCTCTCAGTCTATTTCGCCCGCGCGCACGCTTCCCCCTACGAGATCAACGGACGAAGCGTAAAAGTCGGGGGCTAAAGCGCGTTTCGCGATGGAGTAGTGTCCTAGTTTGACATCTCAGCGTAAACTCTGCGCCTACTCTGCGCCTCTGCGGTGAGAGGTTCTAAGCACGTATTCACCGCCGAGACGCAGAGCAGGCGCAGAGAAATCGCAGAGTAGATATTCTTATGAGGACACTACTCGCGAAGGTGCGAGCTTATGCCATATTAGATTATGACTATAACCTTTCCGGGCGAGCGACAAAATGAAAACAGATCGCTGATGTGTGTGGCGGCCTCTTCGGTTTCTTAGGTTTGATATGCAGCGTCCTATCAACAAATCACTACAGGAGTATGCGCGCGGCATTGCGGGCGGATTGCTTTTTAGCCTGCCACTGCTTTACACGATGGAAGTCTGGTGGGCAGGCTTTACTTCACACCCCTGGCGGTTGCTGCTTTACGTCGTCGGCACATACATACTGCTGATCGGTTACAACTACTTCGGGGGCCTGCGTCATGATACGGGCTGGGCAGATGTCCTGATAGATTCGGTTGAAGAGCTGGGTCTGGGGCTGCTGCTGTCTGCGGCGATGCTGCTCGTGCTTGGACGTGTGACGTTCGACATGCCCGCCAGCGAATTTATCGGCAAGATCGTGATAGAGGCGATGACGGTCGCCATCGGTGTCTCTGTCGGGACGGCGCAACTGGGTGGCGGCGAAGACGGCGATACAGGTACGGGCGGCGCGGACTCGACGGGTAAGACTCGCGCCGGAGAGGCGAGCCAGCACAGAATACATTTCATGGGGCAGGTGGTGATCGCTTTGTGCGGCGCGGTGCTCTTTGCCGCCAACGTCGCACCGACAGAGGAGGTCGTCCTGATCGCCTCGGAAATCTCTTCCTGGAATCTGCTCGGGCTGGCTTTGATCTCGATTGCGCTCGGCGCGCTGATACTCTTTTACAGCGACTTTGCGGGCGCAAGAAGGTTTGCGCCGACAGGGGGCGCGAGCGCCATCATCATCGGCACAGTCATTACGTACAGCATCGCGCTCAGTTCTTCGGCCGTCATTCTCTGGTTCTTCGGGCGCTTTGATGGGATGTCGCTGATCGTCTGCCTTGCCGAAACGGTCGTGCTGGGGCTGGCGGCCACGCTCGGCGCGTCCGCCGGAAGACTTCTATTACAAGCAAAATGAAGAAGAAAAAACTGGAAAAGAACTGGCTTGAGTGGGCCGTCTTCATCGTCGGCCTGGCGCTGGTGCTAAGCGCGCTTGGTTATCTCGCTTATGATGGAGCGACCTTGGGTGATGTGCCCCCGCGCCTTGAAATCCGCACGGGCACGCCCGAGCAACATCCACATAACTACGTCGTCCCCGTCTCGATTATTAACCACGGCGACCAGACGGCCGAAGGCGTGCAGATCGAAGTCATCCTTGAACAGGGTGGCCAAGAGAAGGAGCGCGCAGAATTCTCTGTCGCGTTTGTGCCGCGCGGCTCGACGCGCGAAGGCTGGGTCACTTTTCAAACAGACCCGCGCGACGCAGACCAAATTAAAGCGCGCGTGCTAGGGTACGAAAAACCCTGACTACCAGATGGAGGGAAGCTGAGATTCGTCGAGCTCCGCGATACGTCCGTCAGGCAGAATGTGAAGGATGCGCGCGCCGCGCTCGCGAAGCGGCACGGAGAGCAGCCCTACGCGATGACAGTTGGCGCGCGGACGAACATGATTGGTCAGCGGCTGCGATTCCGAACACATGATGGCGACGCGCACTTCCGAGCCAAGCTCTATGATGCGATCAAGTCCTCGCGCCAGCTCAAGGGTCGGCGCAACCACTTTGCCGCCCGTCTCCGGCAGATGCTCGTAACCGATACCGTTTTCACGCAGCAGCTCTTCCAACACGCGACCGTTGTATTGCGGCCAGCGCGAGCGCGCAATGCTTCGGACATCACAGACGAAGGCCACCTCATGCTCTCTGAGCAGCTCAAGAAAGTATGCGAACGGATGACGACCGTGACCGATGGTATAGATGGTTGTTTGCGTCGAAGACATGAAGAGGCGGCGATAAATAACGATTAGTACAAAACAGTTCAGACAGCGTGATGAAAGATGAAAGAAAAACCGAAGCTCACAGCCTTAACTTCATCCTTCATTCCTTGCGCCGTCTTCACTTTCACGGCGTCGCTCAAGCTCTGCACGCAGGTCTTCGGCGGTAAGCTCCACGAGCCTTCCCCCTGTGAACATCTCGTCTTCTGTGACATCTTTGACGGCGAAAGGGGGCAAAGCGAAATCGCGCATCTCCTCGTCCGTCTCAAAGCTCGTCTCCGCGAGGACAAGTCCCCAGAGCGCGCCGAGGAAGATGTCTATCGAGTAGGCGCGTCCCTCGTGCTCGAACCGGTAACGATTCTTGCGAATCTCGTTGCCCTCGAAGACGGAGAGCACTTCGTACTCCTCAGGCGAAAGATAGATGTTGGTAATCACCGTGCGGGAAAAATCCGGCGGCGCTGGCGTGTACTTCTGCGTCAGCTTCCACGTGCGCTCCTTTGTGAGCGGCACACGAATGCGTCGCAGTCGCAGGCGCGTCCCCGTAATATAGTTATCCCAGATTTGAACGTGCTCGCTCGCTCGCGTCAGCGGCGCGGGCAGGTCTCGCAGCAGAAAGCGCCGCTCGCGCTCAATCAGAGCGTACTTGCCATAGCTCATAAAAGCAGTGACGAGTGACAAGTGGCGAGTGACGAGTTAAAGACAAGTCCAGGCTTGTCACTCGTCACTTGCCACTTGTCACTGAATTTTTAAGCCACAAGTTCTTCTTCGCGCTCGCGCAAAAATTCTTCGGGCGCGACGATGTGCCCGGCGATGGCCGAGGCGGCGACGACGTAGGGCGAGGCCAGATACATCTGGCCCGGGCCGCTGCGGCCTGGAAAGTTGCGATTCTGCGCGCTGACGACCACCTGATCGGGCGAGCTGGATGCGCCGGGGCCAGCCTTGATACAAGCGCCGCAGCTAGGGTCTATCAATTGCGCACCGGCGCGCTCGAAGATTTCGATATAGCCACGGCTGCGCGCATACTCCTTGATCTTCTGCGAGCCGAATTGAAGAAAGAGCTGAACGCCGGGAGCAACCGTTCGGCCTTGCTCGACGGCGCGCTTCAGCACGTCTGCGTACATATCCATGTCGGCCATCTTGCCGCCCGTGCAAGAGCCGCCGTATGCAATGTCTATTTTAACTTCCGAGGGAAGCTCTGTGATGTGTATGCCGTTGCGTGGATCGCCGGGTGTGGCGACCATAGGCCGTATCTCGTCCAGATTGATCTCGAAGACTTCGGCGTATTCTGCGTCCTCGTCGCTCTTGAGAAAGCCTTTGCGCACCTCTTCGGCGTCGAGGCCGCGCATACGCACGATGTAGTCGAGCGTCGCTTCGTCCGGCTCAATGATGCCGGTCGTGCCTCCTGCTTCGACAGCCATGTTCGTCAACGTCGCGCGCTCGTCCATGGGCCAGTTCTTCAAATCCTCGCCGGCAAACTCCAACACTTTGCCGATGCCCTTGCTGGTCTTCATGTACTCCGACGCAAGGATGTGGAGCATAACGTCTTTCGCGGCAACGTCAGCGCGCTTCTTCCCGTTCAACACGTAGCGCACAGTTTCGGGCACGCGAATGCGAATGTCTTTCGTGTACCACGCGTTAGCCATGTCGGTTGATCCAACACCGAAAGCAAAGCAACCGAGCACACCGGCCATGCACGTGTGTGAGTCAGTACCGATCACGATTTGTCCGGGCAAAGCGAGATCTTCGACCACCGCGTTGTGACAAATAGCTTCAGAGCCGCCTTCGGCACTTTCTCCGTAGAGCCTGATGTTTT
>DATLMN010000102.1:0-5555 GCA_035537255.1 Pyrinomonadaceae bacterium
AAGACCAGACTTCGCTCGCCATCTCGTATGTCCGGCATATAATCCTGTGCGAGATATTCGTCCTCTTTTCCTTCGACGGCCTTTAACTCTTTAAGCCCTCCGATTTTTATCACGCCGTGCCCGCGCTCGCCGCGTATGGGCTTGAGCACGAATGATTCTCCCTGCGAGAGGCGCTGTTGCACCTGCTCGTCCAACTGTCGCGTCGGCACAACTCGCACTCCCTTTTTTTCCAGTTCCCAGAGGTATCGCTTATCTATATTATGCCTGATCGTTGCCGGGTGATTGATGACCAGGGGCGATGCCCGCTCGAAGATTTCGAGCATGCGAAAAAATTTTTCAAGAGCGAAATAGAAACCTTCCATCTTATAAACGAAGATCAAGTCCATGCTCACAAGCGGCAGCGGCTTGATAAATTTTTTCTCGTTGTCGTGGAACATGCGCGTGAACTCTTCACCGCGAAGATCGTCCCAGTTGGCGAAATAAAGGTCGTGCCCGAGAGCTTTTAACCCTACGGCGAAATCAAAACAATCATACTCGTCAACGCTGTATTTCACCGCGAAATAATCAACGCGGGTCGACGATCTCTCTTCGGCCATGGTCATTAAGATATTGGCCATCTCGGTTTACAGTAGCGCCCGCGCCTTTCTGACCGCGACCTCCGCGATGATTTGCAGCGGGTCGATGATTGGACAGGGCGAGTCTTTTTGTTCCAGCACCAGCGAAACTTCTGTACAACCCGCGATGATAAGCTCTGCGCCTTGAGCCGTAAGATGATGCGCCGCCTCGGTCAATAAAGCTCGTGGCCTCTCCTTATGGCCGCCCTTGATGCCTTCGCTGCCGTAGATGGCCCGCATCACTTTCTCTTCCTGAATGTTTTCGTCCGGAGAGATGATTTGCCTTTCGTGTCTCTTAAAGGCACGCTTGAAGATGCCGCTTTGAATTGTTGGTGTCGAAGCCAGCAGACCTATTTTGTACGCGTGCGGATATTCCCTGACGGAGAATCTGGTCGTCTCTTCGATCATGTTCAGGATTGGAATGCGGATCGCATTTTGAATCTCGTCGACAAAATAATGGGCCAGGTTGCAGGGCATGATGAGGAAATCCGCTCCGGCCTGTTCCAGCACGCGTGCGGTTCTGATCATCTCCGGCAAAGGATTTTCAAAGTCATCGGTGGATGTCTGTTGAATACTGCCTTGAACGGCACTGACGCGATCCGGAATGCGTGAGTTGTTAAAGGTGATGACGGGGATATGATCCTGATCTCGATTGACGGGGTTGGCGGCGGCTGTCACCAGAGAGCAGAGCTGGTTGGTCGCCTCTGGGCCCATCCCGCCCAGAATGCCTATCGTATAGACATCCGTCATGGCCGGTTTATCCCCCTGCTGCAAGAAACTCTTTAGTTGCTGAAGAAATCCCTTGATCTGTTATGTATGTGAGACTAATGCCGTAAGGAATTCGTGTAATGGATGTTTCTGAGCCGGGCGTGCGCGCGAGGGAGGCGCAAAGATTACTCTGCTTAGAGCGGTTCAAAAATACACTGCGGTAAATCTTGCGTCAATGATTCAGATTCTGGTACTGGGTCAATTTGAAATTGACTGTTGGAGGGAGTTGCTCTTCATCACAGAGACACAGAGGACACGGAGATTACACAGAGCGTTGAATAGCACTCCTCCCTCTGTGCCCCCTCTGTGTCTCTGTGGTGAATCTCTAGCCGCACCATATTCAATTATCCAAACTAATACACTACCTAGATGCTCGTCTCGTTGCGCGCTTTTTCACGGTGGCGCTCAAGCGCAAGCTCTATCAGGCGGTCTATGACCTGCGGGAAAGGAAGCCCCGTGGCTTCCCACATCTTCGGATAGCCGGAGACCTCTGTCAGTCCCGGTATAGTATTCAACTCGTTGATCAGCAGCTCATTCGTATCACGACGCAGAAAAAAATCTACGCGGGCAAAGCCTGCGCCGTCCACGGCCTCGAAAGCCTTGATCGCCATGCGGCGTATACGAGCGGTCAGGGATTTTGAAAGCGGCGCTGGAACGACGAAGTCTACGTGGCCCGTGCTCGAATACTTTTCCGTGTAGTCCAGAAACTGCGCGGCCTTATCGTGGACGACATATTCGCCGGGCAGGCTCGCCTCTGGCTTATCGTTGCCGAGCACCGCGCATTCTATCTCGCGCGCATCAAGGCCCTCTTCGACGATGATCTTTCGATCATAACGCGCCGCAAGCCTTATCGATTGCTCAAGCGAGGCTTTATCCACGGCCTTTGAGATGCCGACGCTTGAGCCCAGATTGGCGGGTTTGACGAAGCAGGGGAAACCTATCTCGCGACGGACGCGACGCACCACAGACGCTGGTTCGCGCTCCCACTCGCTTCGCAGCAGCCAGGTATAATTGCACATCGGCAGCCCCGCGTCACGAAAGAGCGCCTTCATCGCGACCTTGTCCATCCCGCAGGATGAAGCCAGCACGCCGCAGCCGACGTACGCGACACCGGCCATCTCAAGCAGTCCCTGAATCGTCCCGTCCTCGCCGTATGTTCCGTGCAGCACAGGAAAGACCAGATCGAGCGGCTGCGAAGGCTGACCACCCGCATCCTGATCGAGTGTGATGAGGCCGCTGTGCGACGGGTCGCCGATGATCGCCACATCGCTATCGCTCTCGCCCTCCCTGACCTCGGAGGTGAGTAGACGACGGGTTTCTTCCGGCAGCAGGCGGGAGGAATGAGCGGGCGAAAGCCACTTCCCTTCCTTGTTGATCGCAATCGGTAGAACTGTGAACCTGTTCTTGTCCAGAGCTTCGATGACGGCGCGCGCCGATCTTAAAGAGACCTCGTGCTCACCCGAACGCCCACCAAAGATCACACCCACGCGCAGCTTTTTCACCATAGATTTAGACAATGCAAAGTCCAGAGACGGGAATCATAGAGGATCAAATAGCTGATCGGCTACGTTTAAGGCTTCCCCCTCTAGACTTTTCCTTAAAGAATCGTTTTCCCCAGTGCTGATAAGACCAATTCGACCCCCAGCTCGGCCGTGCGATTGTTGCTGTCGAGCGCCGTGTTGATCTCGACCACTTCGAGCGAGCGCATCCCGCCTGCTTCGGCTATCTTCTCCATTGCTAAGTGCGATTCGCGGTAGGTCAGCCCGCCGCGCACGACCGTTCCAGAGCCCGGCGCAACACCCGGGTCGAGGGCATCGACATCAAGCGTAACGCAATAACCGCCGGGCGCGCGCTGCGCAATCGCGATGGCATCATCCATGCAGGCGCTCATGCCGCGCTCGTCTATCTCGCGCATCGTAAAGAAACGCATGCCGAGCTGGCTTATCAAATCTCGCTCGCCCTGATCTACGTCGCGCGCGCCGATGTGCGCGCAGTAACGCGGATCAATCTTAGGCGCAAAGCCCTCTATCTGCGTCAACGCAGGCGCGCCGTATCCGAGCACAGCCGCCAGCGGCATCCCGTGAATATTGCCGGAGGGCGTCGTCTCCGGCGTGTTCATGTCTGCGTGCGCGTCGAACCAGATCAATCCGACTGATTCGCCGCGCTCTCTATAAAAAGAGGTCACGCCGGAGATCGAGCCGACGGCGATGGAATGATCGCCGCCGAGGATGATCGGAAGCTCGTCGTTGCCGAGGATGTTTCGCACTTCACGCGCCAGCTCTTCACACGCCCCGGCAATCTGTGGCAGGTATTTTAATTTGTCTCCGGCCTCTGCGACTGTTTGCGGGCGAGAGATACGCAGGTCGCCAAGATCACGTACTTCGTAACCGAGCTGTGCGATGCGCTGGTTAAGACGCGCGACGCGCATCGCCGCCGGGCCAATATCGACCCCGGCCATGCTCGCGCCGTAACCCAGCGGCACGCCAAGAATACTGACGCGCCGACCATTGCCGGGACGATTCGGCAGAGGCGTGGGCGCTTGCTGCTCAATCAAAGCTTCGTTCATCACAAAAGTCTTTCCCTATGCGATCACACGCACTTAAGGGTTAGCCTCCGAGGTTGATATTGAAACCGCTGCCGCCGCCGCCGGATTGCGTCGGGAAGAACGGTTTGAGGAGCGAGGCGAAAGCCTGTAGGTTACGCGTCTGAATAAGAATCTCGCCCGGGCCCATGAACTCCGCGACGATGCCTTCGCCGCTCATCATGCTACGGAAAAATCCTGCGGCGGCTTTACGCAAAGTGTATTGAGTCGTGCCCTCCCACGCGACAAGGTGGCCTGTATCGACGACGTAACGTTCGCCCGGCTGAAGCCGTTTGCGATGAATCGCGCCAAACGATGAGACCAACAGCAGGCCCGTCCCAGTGACCTGTAAGACGAACAATCCCTCGCCGCTAAAAAAAGTCTTCGCGCCGCCCCACTTTGTATCGACGACGAGGCTCGCATCGCCAGCAAGATATGAACTCGACTGTACGAAGAAGGCTTGATTGTTCATCTCAAGGCCAGCAATGTCGCCGGGCGCGCCCGGTGCGAAAGCGACTTCGCCGGGGCCGCCGCGCGCCGTAAAGGTCGACACGAACGCTGATTCGCCTCCGGCTGCTCGCTTGAGCGCTCCGAAGAGCCCGCCTTTCATCTGCGATTGCAATTCAACATTAGCGGACATGGAGACCATCGCACCGGCTTCGGCGAGGATTGATTGTTCGGGTTGCAGGCGCACAATGGCGAGCGAGAATGCAGGCTGGTGCAACACTTCGTAACTGTAGCCGCGTCCTTGCCCGCGCGAGTCCGCGTCGATGTTGATTCCGCCGCCCTGCGGTGGTGGTGGTGGAGCGGAAGGATAAGAAGGCTGCGCAGCGCCGGAGGCTTGTTGAGCGGCAGTCAAGCGATAGCCGCAGCCGCCGCAAAATTGAGCGTTGGGAAGCAACGAAGCACCGCATTGCGGGCAGGTCATAGTGCTACTCCTTTGGCTTTCTCAAAGATGATCTGAACGGCCTGCTCCGGCGTCTCTGCGAAATCCAAATACGACACGTCCTGCTCGCTGACGGCCAGATGCTTGCACCAAGCCTCGACCAAAGGGGGCCAGCAATCTCCGAGCAGCACAAGCGGTCGCGGCTCGATCACGCGCGTTTGAATCTTGTTCCACACAAGGGATACTTCCGTCACCGTGCCCATCCCGCCGCGCAGAGCGATGAAGCCTACGGAGCGCGTAATCAAGCGTTGCAGCCGCTCGTAGAAATGCGGTGTGGCGACCTTGTCCGTCAGATAGCGATTGGGCTCGGCCTTGAATTGATTCATCACGATGCCGAGCACACGGCCTCCCTTTTCACGCGCGCCGCGCGAGGCCGCTTCCATCACGCCAAGGTAACCGCCAGTGCAGATCGTATAGCCAGCTTCGGCCAGCAGCTCTCCGACGCGATGCGCCTGCTCGTACTCCGTACAGCTACGGTCGCACTTAGAGCCCCCGAAGATGGTCACAATTTTTTCATCAGTCTCGCTCATGTTTTCACCCGGCCGCTCAACATCAATGAGCCAATCTCTTTATATCGAATGTAATCCTCGCGCGTCTGGAAAGACCCGCCCGTGTAATCGAAGGGCACAGGCGTCGGATCAATCAG
>DATLMN010000103.1:0-25349 GCA_035537255.1 Pyrinomonadaceae bacterium
GCGCGACAACGTGGGAGTGTGTCGCGCCCATTCATATTCGTGGTCACTGTCCTCACCCCAGCAACCACTTGAGACGGAGGATCCACCAACCGTCTCTCTTGCCCCACAATATACATCGCAATGGCTATGCCATGTCAAGGGGGAAAAGCCGCGCGCCGCGACCGCCGTTTTTGCA
This sequence comes from Pyrinomonadaceae bacterium, assembly GCA_035537255.1. Lineage (GTDB taxonomy): Bacteria > Acidobacteriota > Blastocatellia > Pyrinomonadales > Pyrinomonadaceae > DASQYE01. The sequence goes on from DATLMN010000103.1 coordinate 176, forward strand.
GGGCTTTTGTTGCCTCAGCCCCTAAGACGCGAGCAGGCCGGTCTGTAAAAACCGTCTCGCCGTGTAAGTCTTACATCGCCGACCGAGAAAAAATTTCACTATTCATGCCTTGCTCGAAGCCTCGCCTATCGCCTCTCTGATGGCGTCGGCAATCGTGTTGGCATAACGCTCAATCAACTCCTGCTGCTCGCCCTCGATCATGACGCGCGCCAGGGGTTCTGTCCCGGAATAACGCAGGAGCAGTCGCCCGCGCTCGCCAAGGTGCGCTTTGGTCTCTTCAACGGCGCGCGCAACCGCTTCGACCTCTTCAAAGGGAAGCTTCTCGCGCACGCGCACGTTGACGAGCACCTGCGGATAGCGTTTGAACCCCTGTACCAACTGATCCAGTCTCATGCCAGTGTCGTGCATCGCGCGCAGCAGGAAGAGCGCCGTCATCATTCCGTCACCCGCCAGACTCTGACGCGGAAAGATAATGTGGCCCGATTGTTCGCCGCCCACGCTTGCGCCCGTCCGTAAGAGTTCTTCGAGCACATATTTGTCGCCGACATCCGTACGCAGAAGCCGCCAGCCGCGCGCGCCTAGAGCAAGCTCAAGACCCAGGTTGCTCATCACTGTGGCGACGATGATTCCGTCCATCAGCTCTGCGCGCGAGGCCAGATACTGCGCCATGATCCAGAGCGTGGCATCACCGTCGACGAACTCGCCCGCGCCGTCTACGAAGAGCGCGCGGTCGGCATCGCCGTCGAAAGCAACGCCGAGGTCTGCGCGCTCTGCAAGGACTGTGCGCTGTAAGCCTTCGATGTGCAGCGAGCCGCAATCGCGATTGATATTGCGGCCATCCGGCGCATCATTGATCGCACGGACGCGCGCGCCAAGCCCCTCGAAAAGAGCCGGAGCGAGATCGAATGCCGCACCGTTGGCGCAGTCAAGCACGATGCTCAAGCCCGCCAGCGAAAGCCCTGAGGCGTCGGCCACTTCCCTGAGATGACTAAGATAACGCTCGCGAAGCGCGGCGCTCTCTTTATAATCATCTTCGCCCTCTTCGACGGGCTGCGCTTCCTGCGTCGTCTGCTTATCATGCGACGCTAGAGCTTTGATGTCGGCTTCGATCAGACGTTCGGTCGCATCGTCTAGCTTGCGCCCAGATGGCGAGAAAATCTTGATGCCGTTATCCTGGTAAGGATTATGCGAGGCACTGATGACGACGCCCGCGTCCGCCGGAATTGTGCGTGCCAGATACGCCACACCCGGAGTCGTGATGATGCCAGCCGACAGACACTCTGCCGCAGCGTCGCGCGCGCCCGCCATAAACGCCTGTTCAATCCATGCGCCGGACTCGCGCGTATCGCGCCCCGTCACGATGCGCGGCGCGCGACGGCCTTCCACACTCTCCGCAAGACGGCGCGCCAGCGAGCTTCCAATCCTTCGCACAGTCTGCGCGTCGAGCGGGAACTTCCCAGCCTCGCCACGCATCCCGTCCGTGCCAAAAAGTCTTTTCATAAGTCAACAGTTTTCAGTTTTGAGTTTTCAGTTTTCAGCAAAAGCCAATTGTCTTTATCTGAAAACTAAAAACTGATAACTGAAAACTTTTCCCCGTCACCTAATAATGGAAAATCCTGACGGAACGATGGAGCGTAGATGGACGCGGCCTTCGGCTTCGGGCGGCAGCACAAGCCTTGAGGTGATTGCGCCGTCCGCGCCCACATCCAAAAGAATTTGTAAGTTCTCTGGCCGCAGCAGCTCGATCACTGAACGCGGGCCGTAGAGAGTAACCGTGGCGATCTCCGGCCTGGCCTGCAAGCCTGTGCTTTCCCGCACGGGAATGCCCGCTAAACTTTTTTCGATGCGCTGCTCGCCTATTTCCAGATTGACGTTGACGACCGTATCGAGCACGTTGATACGTTGATCGGGAATCTCTATGGCCGCCTGCTGAATGTTAAAGCTCTCTTTACGCCCCGTGATCGAGATCGGCTCAGTCGGCGCTTGCTGCAAGGCAGAGATGTGACTGGCGGGCCCGCGCACGCGCACCATTTGCGGCGTGACCTGCACCCCGTACAGCTCAAAGCCGTCCGCGATTTTTCCGTCCAGGCGCGGCTCGACCGCGACCTGTGTCTCTATGCGCGGCTCAAGTCGCAGCGGAACGACGTTCGGCTCGATGTCGTCGACGCGCACGCCCTCGGGCAAATCCATCGTCACAGTTTCGCGCGTCAACTGAACGACGCGCTCGCCCGGCGAATATTTGCTCACGTCAACGTAGACGACCAGATCACCGCGCTTGATTCGATCAAGCTCGCGCTTATTGCCTGTGAGGACGACTTCAACCTGATCGTGCGGCTCGTTGCTGATCTCCATCTTTTCCGGCAGGCGAAACTGTAACTGGACGTTGGGCAGACGAACTGTGGCGGGCGTGCGCTGTCCAGTCACGGCGTACCAGAGCCCTAGCGTAATGGCCAGCGCGAGCAATTTGAGATTCCAGTCTTCGATAAAGATTTCGCGCAGCCAGGCCTTCACCTCGCGCGGCCAACGCGCCGTGCGACGCGGCGCAACTTCTTCATCATCTATTTCGCGAAAAGACATTTTAGTAATCAGTTTTCAGTTTTGAGTTTTTAGTTTTCAGAAAAGACCAACCTGCTTTTGCTGAAAACTGAAAACTCAAAACTGAAAACTATTTCACGTTGAGATTGCTCGTTCGGTCTCTGTTTCGGTTTCCGCGAGCGCTTGCTCTTTGTCTCGTTTCCTGCCGGAGACTTCGAGCGCTTGAAAGATAGAGGCGCGCAGCTTGGTCGCGTCCAGCCCGCGACGAATTTGTCCGCCCTGAACGAAAGAGATCAAGCCTGTCTCTTCGGAGACAACGACCGCCACCGCATCGGAGTCCTCCGTAATGCCTATGGCCGCGCGATGGCGCGTGCCCAGGTCTTTAGAGAGGCGCGGGTTCAAAGTGAGCGGAAGGAAACAGGCGGCAGCGGCCACGCGGTGACGACGCACGACGACCGCCCCGTCATGCAAGGGCGTGGCCGGATTAAAGATCGTCACCAGCAGATCGTAACTGAGTTCCGCATCGAGCTTGACGCCGCCGTCCGTGACGTTCTTCAAACCGACGCCGCGCTCTATGACGACGAGCGCGCCCGTCTTCGTAGAGGCCAGAGTAGTTGCGGCGAGCACGATCTCGTCGTAAACGCCTTCGCCGAACTGACCCGTCTGGCGGCGCGCGAAAGGCAGCCGAAAGCGGTTGCCAAACGAGATCAAAGCCTGACGAATCTCGGATTGAAAGAGCACGATGATGGCGATGCCGATGTAGAGCAGCCCGCCGTGGAGGACGAATTCGAGCGTCGCCAAATCCTGATTGACGGCCAGCCAGTAGAGCAGGGCGAAGCCTGCGATCCCTGCGGCCATCGGCGCGGCGCGCGTGCCCCTCACAAGCTTCAGTACCGTGTACACGATCAGAAAGACCAGCACGATGTCCGCGATGTTGCGCGGGTCGCCCAGCCTTCCAAGATATTCGCGATACGGTAACAGTAATAACATTTTAGATTTTGGATTTTGGATTTTAGATTAACGCCGTCGTGGACTTGAACTTTGAACTTCAAGCTCTTAAGCCTGCGCTTGCTCGCCAATCCAAAATCCAAAATCTAAAATCCAAAATTGATTTCAGCCCATGTGCTCTGCCAGGGGCTCTTGAAATTCGCTCTGACTCTCGCGCGCGGTCTCTAAAAAGATCATGTGGACTTTCGGTTCTGCGCGCTTGATTAATTCTTCTATCTCCGTGATGGTCTGCTCGACATCGTCGGTCGCCAATTCGTCGCACAGGTTGATGTGCGCGCACATCAGAATCTGTTTGGGCGCGAGATGCATAGTCAAAAGCTCTACCACTTGAACGACGTTCGGGTGTTCAAGAATTGCTTTGCGTATGCGCTCGACCGTGCGCGGCGTGGCGGCTTCGCCCAGGAGCAGCCCGCGCGACATGCGCGCCAGCACAAAGGCGACAATCGCCAGCACGACGCCGATGGTGATCGAAGCCATACCGTCCCAGTAAGCTCCGTTACCCGGCCCCGTATGATGCTCCGTCAGGTAAATACCGACGGCGGCGATGACGATGCCAAGGAGCGCCGCCGAATCTTCAAAGAGCACTGTCTTGACGGTCGGGTCTTTTGATTCGCGAAGGTACTCCGTAAAGGTCATGCCTTCGTGATGCGCTTCGCGAACTTCCTGCCAGATGGCGACGCCGATTGATGCGGCTTCGAGCAGGAACGAGACGCCAAGAATAATGTAGGCCCACTTGAGATTCGTAGGCTCTTCATGATGCCGCAGCTTCTCGACGCCTTCATAGATGGCGTAGGTCGCGCCGACGCCGAAGATAAAGATGGCGGCGATGAAAGACCAGAAGAAGCGCTCCATCCCATAACCGAACGGATGCTTCTCGGTCGCCGGGCGCTTATAAAAGCGCAGGCCCAGCAGCAGGAAAACCTGATTGGTCGTATCGGCCAAGGAGTGCAAAGCCTCTGCGCCCATACTGGCAGAGCCCGTGACAACAAATCCTATACCTTTAAAAACCGTGATCAGGCCGTTGGCGACGAGCGCGCCAATCACTGCCCACATTAACAGTCTCCTTCGTCCCCTGGAAAATGATAACTCCGCATGGATTATCGGCCAAAAAATGGCGCAAGGCAAGAAGGGTAAGGATGAAGGCGGCAACGTGAGGGATGAAAGCGTGGCTATTTAAGATGAATGGCTCAAGCGCGAGCAGCTATTTTTTCATTCTTCCGCCTTCCGTCTTCATCCTTTTCTTTCGTTGGAGGAAGCCGACGAGTTCTCCTGCGCTGTCGACGACGGCGAGCGAGTTTGTGCCGTTCTTCTGCATCAACTCGTCCGCGCGGGCCATCGTCACGGAGGGCTCTACGAAGAGTGAATCGCCTACGGGTCGCATCACATCGCGAGCGCGCGTGACGCGCCAGCGCGCGCGCGGCAGTTGACGCAAGTCTTCGAGCGTGAGGATGCCGTAGAGACGGCGCTCATGTGCGACAGGGTAACTCAGTTTCTGTGGGTGTTGGGGGATGATAGTGTCAACGAAATGGCTCATCAGCAGATCGGGCTCAATCGAAATGGGGACGCTCATCAGTTGGCTAACCGTCGCTGACTGAGAAGCGCGCGCCTGTCTGACGACTTTGGCCGCAGCGTCCAGCAGGAAAAGTCCGACCAGCACAGACCACAGGCCCATCAGCAGCGCGGGCCAGGTCATCATGTAGAGGCCGAAGACGATGAGCGCGCCCGCGATGAGCATGCCGCAGAATCCCGCCATGCGCGTGGCATCAGCGATGTTGCCGCTGCTGTGCCACATGATCGCGCGCAGCACGCGCCCGCCGTCCAGAGGGTAACCCGGAAACAGATTAAAGACGGCGAGCAGCAGATTGTCCGCCCCTATGATAAAGAAGACGAGCGCGGTCGTCATCTGATTGCTTTTCGCCGCCAGGATCATCGCGCCGAGCGCGAGCATGGAGAAGAGGAAACTGGCCGCTGGCCCCGCAATCGCGATGCGAAAATCTGCGCGCGGGTTATCCGGCTCATGTGCGAAGCGCGTCAGACCGCCGAAGGGATGAAGCACAATCTCTTCGATCTCAACGCCCTCTGCGCGCGCCATCAGAGCGTGCGAAAGCTCGTGACCGACGACGGAGAGAAACAGCGCGAGCGTCGTCAAAGCGCTATAGAACCAGGCGGCCAAGCCTTCGATGGGCGGGAGCGTTCCAGGCCCTTTCTGCATGGGCAGCCGCATCCCGCCGTACTGCAAATTGTAGGCGATCAGCCACAAACACAGAGCGAAGACCGGAAACCACCGGTAATCTATCCGCACAGGTATCCCGTACACGCGCGCCACCGTGATCTGCTTATGTAAAAGACTGATGATGCTCAAAACAACTCCACAAACAAGGATGAAGGATGAGGGATGAAGGATGAAAGAAATGCTTTTCCCTCATCCCTCATCCCTCATCCTTCATCCCTTCTTAATAGTCCTGCGCCGAAGCCTGTTGCCATTCAACTTCGAAGAGCGGTACGGGCTGTGCTCGATTCTTGACGGCGATTGGATCGCGCGGCGTCAAAGGATAACGATTGCCAGCGGCCTTGGCCGTCTCCGCGCTCATCAAAATCTGTCCCGCCTTGGAATTGGATTCCAGGCGCGAAGCAGTGTTGACCGTGTCGCCGATGGCCGTGTACTCAGAGCGGCGCTCCGAGCCTATATAGCCGACGGTCGCTTCACCGGTGTGTAGACCAATGCCGACACCTATCTCCTGAAATCCTTCGGCCCTGAGTTCTTCGTTGATGCCGAGGATGCGGCGCTGCATGGCGACCGCCGCGTTCAAGGCGTTCTTCGCGTCTTCGGGTGTCGCGGTCGGCGCGCCGAAGAGCGCCATTAAACCATCGCCGAGGTATTTGTCCAGCGTCCCGCCGTGCGCGAAGATGATGTCCGTCATCGCAGAGAAGTATTTGTTGAGAAGCTGCACGACCTTCTCCGGCTTGGCATGCTCTGAGAGACGTGTAAAGCCGCGTATGTCCGCGAAGAGCACAGTGATCATCTGATTCGCGCCGCCGAGCTTAAACGACTCAGGATTTTCGAGCATTTGCTTGACGACGTATTCGGGAAGGAAGCGGCTGTAGTTGGCGCGTGCGACTTCCTCGCGCGCGAGCCTTTCGTGTGCGCGCGCATTTTCGACTGCAACGGCCGTCTGCGCGGCGACCGCCGTAATCAATTCCAGATCGTCCGGCTTAAATGCTGCGAACGGGTCAAGACGGTCTGCGTAGAGCGCGCCGTGTACGCCGGACTCCGCGACGAGCGGCGCGCAGATGGTCGAGCGCACGCCCTGCGAAACAATCGACTCGACGCCAGCGAACTGCTCTTCGGCGGCGGCGTCCTGCGACAGCAGAGCGACGCGATCACGCATCACCTTGCGCGTGATGGTGCGCCCGACGGTCAGTTTTTTGGCGTGGGCTTCGAGCTTTTCGTCGCGTGCGCGCGTCGCGATGGGAATCAGATTGACTTCCTCACTGCCGTTTGCGTTCCCTTCGGCCAGCAACGCGACGACCCTGTCCGCAGGCGTCGAACGAAAGATGATGTCCGTGGCCTTGGCAAAGATCGCGTTGAGATCGAAGACAGACCCTAAGGTCTTGCTCATTTCATACATCGCGGCGAGAATGTCTGCCTTACGCTGAAGCGCCTCGATCTCTTTATCGCGCGAAGGAGCGGCAGAAGTTTTGGAGCGCAGCACCGTCGACATCACGTCGTTGGCAGAGATGAGCAGTTGCGTGTGGCCCAAGGGCTTATCGTCGTAGCGCATGTCCGTCGTGCGCTCTTCGACCTTCTGCTCAAAACGCAGCGTGCTCGCGCCGATGGTCACCCGGTCGCCGTTGGCGAGCGGATGCTCATAGCGCTGCTCGCCGTTGACGAAGACCTTGTTGGCGCTGCGGCGCAGTTGGCCGCCTTCGAAGACGCCGTCGACAATCGTGAAGACGCCGTCCTCCGCTTTGACGTGCGCGTGATGGCGCGAGGCGCGCGGATCGTCCAGCACGACGCAGTTGTCCGGCGCGCGGCCAATGGTACAGGGAGTTTGCGGCGACAAAGTGTATTGCCACTCACGACCGCTTGCATCAGTGATTCTAAGGAAAGCCATACGGGTCTTCGGACGAGCCAATGGGGGCGCTGCTTCTGCGTAGCGCTCCGACGAAGGAAACCAAACCGGCGCCTGGGAGAGACGCCTGGATTCTACAGGTAAATGCCTCTTTGATCCTAGCAGTAGTTGGCGAAAGCTGACAACTCTGAAAGGCAGGGATCAGGGATGAGGGCGGAGGGATGAAAAGGAAAGCATTCAACTTGAATTAGCATTGCTTTCATCCCTCATCCCTCCGCCCTCATCCTTGCCTTGCTTGTGTGGCGAAAAAAGTGTTTTCCGTTAACGGTAACGTAACGTCGGGTTCATATCATCTTCAGTCCTCATCAAGGTTGTATGGATAAGGTCACGGCGCGCTCTCAAGGGCTGGCGACTGCTTGGCCCTTGCGGCGTGTCGCGCGACGGCTACTCAAAAAAGTTTCGGCGGAAGGGGATTCTCAAGTATGCATCAGACGATCAGATCACGCGCGCTGCGATTGCGGTTGCCGCTGCTCTTGTTGTGCGCTTTTTTTGCTCTCCTCCAAGCAAACGTCCCGGCGCAAACGCCTGCCACACAGGCGTCCGTCCCCACGGCGAGCGCCTCTACGATCAAGGCGGCGCATGAGGATTCGACCGCTACAGAGACTTCCACTACCACAGAGACTTCTCCTCCTGCCGCTGCCGCCGAAGCAGGAGGCTCGGAGATGGAGGAGGTGCGCAAGTTGTTGCGCCAGCAACAGGAGGAGCTTGAGCGTATGCGTGCTCTCCTCAACGAGCAATCGAGCACGATTGAGAGCTTGCGCCGTAGAGTCGAGCAGACCGAACAACGCGCAGCGCTTCCGCCCGGCGTGCTCAAAACCGGCGACATCGCCCTGAGCGATTCGACGGCGCGTGCGGGCGCGGCTGATGCATCGCAGCAGAATCCATCTGCCGCATCGTCAAAGCCGCAGGATACGGACGTGCGGCTGGGACGCGTCGAAGAGCAGTCGAAGAAGACCACGGAGGCCCTGGCACGCCAGCTCGGCTCGATCAGCTTTAGCGGCGACCTGCGTTTCCGCTGGGAATCCTTTTATGGACAGTTGAACGCGCTCGCGAATGGCGACAATCCTGCCATTCTGGGAAATCCGCTCTCGACGCGCCAGCGTTTTCGTTTGCGCGCGCGCCTCAACATGCGCGGGCAAATCGGTAAAGAGTTCGAGTGGGGACTGCGGCTCGCCACGGGCAGCTTCACGGATGCCATCTCGGCTAATCAGACCCTGACGGATTTTTACAATCGCAAGCCTTTCGCTCTTGATAATGCTTTTCTGGCATGGACGCCGCAACGCGTGCAGGGACTGCGCATTCAGGTCGGTAAATTCGACGTGCCTTGGCTGCGCACGGAGATGACCGTTGATAATGATCTCAGCGTGGAGGGCTTGAGCGAAATCTACTCGCGCGGGTTCAAGCATTCGAGTTTGAAGAACCTGACGTTCGTCGCATGGCAGCTACCCTTTCTGGAGCGCGCCTCGGCTTTCGTGCGTAACGCAAACGGCACGGTCAACCTGGACGAATCGGGACGCGCGGGCCGCGACCTGGCGCTCTACGGAGCGCAGCTTAGAGCGCGCATCGAGCCCTCATCGACCTTCGGGCTGACGCTTGCCATCAGTGATCTCTTCTATTCCGGCACGCAGTTTATCTCGCCCGTGCAATTCTTCGGCAATCAATTGCAGTTGCCCGTCACCTTCACCATCCCGGCGACCGCCACGACACCGGCGCAGACCATCACGACGCAGGTCTTGATCCCTCGCGAGCTGCTCGTGTCGGGCAATGGCAATCCAGGCGTCTCGACGGCGACCAACAATGCCATTAACCGCGACGGGCGGCTCGCCTCCGGCTTTAACCTGATCGACGTGATCGGGCGACTAGACTTCACTAGCAGCAAGCGCTGGCCCGTCGCTTTGATCTTCAACTTCGTACATAACACGCAGGCGCACGACGTTTCAGCCGCAGGGCCCGGCGGCGCGACCGTCTTTCTGAACAACGACGAGGACAACGGCTACTGGGCGGAGGTTCAGGTGGGCAAGGCCAGAGAGAGCGGCGACTGGCTGTTCGGTTACACCTTCCTGCGCATTGAGAAGGACGCCGTGCTCACTCCATTTAATGCCTCAGACATATTGCAGCAGTCGGACGTTCGCCTGCATCGCTTGAATCTGAATTACACGGCTAATACACACGTGGCGCTGACCATCACGGCCTTTATCGGCCAGCGCCCGAACGGGCTGCTCGGCGTCTTCGGCGCAACTCCCCAGGGCTCTCTGAACGGCGCGACGACCCGCTTGCAGTTCGACACCACCTTCAGGTTTTAACGAAGGGATAAAAGAAGGGATGAGGGCGGAGGGATGAGGGATGAAAGCAATGCTTCAGCGTCTTGAAGGCTTTTATTCATCCCTCCGCCCTCATCCCTCATCCCTTCGTTCATCCCTCATCCCTCATCCTTCATCCCTTATTTCCTGCCCTTCCGCCTTTTCCTTGACCTGCGGCGAGAAGGGTTGTTACACTTTCGTGAGATTTAAGCGAGACCCGACGCTTTAGCTGCGTCGCCCGACAATCACAGGTCGTAAAAAGACCGGCGCGTGCGGCGCAGTCTGATTTTTGTAATTCGATGGAGGTGCTATGGTGGGCTTCAAAGTCGGCCAGAAAGTTGTTTATCCGAACCACGGGATCGGAACCATCGAGCAGATCGAGCAGAAGCAGATAGGTGCTACCTCACTTCCCTTTTACACGCTTCGTCTTGCTGCTACGAATTCACTGGTTCTCGTACCCGTCGCCAACGCCGTAGAGGTTGGCCTTCGCTCCCCAATCAGTTCTGGCGAATGCGATTTGCTCTTCAAGAATCTCGCAGATGATTTCACTTCCCCCGCCAACGATTGGAAAGACCGCTTCAAAGACTTCACTGAAAAGATGCGCACCGGCGATATTTTCGAGGTCGCCGATGTGCTCAAAAACCTGACATACCTGAGCCATCTCAAGCCGCTCTCTTTCCGCGAGCAACGTATGCTTGAGCGCGCCCGTTATCTTGTCATTTCCGAACTCGCCGCCGTTTGCCGCCAGCCCGAATGCAACGTCGAGCCGCGCGTCGAACAGGCCCTCGCACGCTCTTGCACCAAGCATGATCGCCGCCCTGCGCGCACGCGCGCTGCCGGCGCGGCAGCCGGTCACTGACCGGAAAGCAAGACAAACGCCACCCACGGGCAGGGAATGAAAGTTTACTTGCCCTTAAGAGAGCGACCGAAGAGGTGCTTTATCCGCACTGATCTTTTGGCCCTCCGGTCTGATTGTGTCCTGATTTCTCAAACCGGGCCTTAGACCTCATATGCGATAGGAACAAAATCACGATTAGCGAAATTCTCACTGCCGCGTCCCGCACTCTCAAAGATCGATCAAGGGACTCGCGCGCGCGACAAATTCTCTTCCGTATCAGGCGAGCGCCGGAAGACTTTTAGCCACACTAACGGCGCTTTGCATCTCAGACCCTTGAGGTAAAAACAGATGCCCGATAAAGATACCATCGTCAAATATGCGATCTACCCCGGTATAGGTATCGCCCGCGTGGGCAACGCACCGGAAGAATATTTTGTAGGGCCGGAAGCGCCGGGCGAATTGCCCGCGCCGGAAGGTGGATTTAAGGATGCAGAGGGGCGCGTCAAGCGACAAGCCGCGAGGTTTCGCATCTACGGCCTGAATACAGCTGGCGAGGCCGTCAAGGAGATCACTGTCGCCGACGCAGAGATCACCTGGCGCGTTCACCTGGCGAATCGCAAGGCTGGCTGGTACGAGTTCAACAACGCTATGGACCTGCCGGGCCAGTACGCCAAGTCCTCTCTTTATCGCAACCCGAAAATCTTAGGCGCGGAGCGCAAGAAGCTCATCATAGACCCCGGCTCTCGCACCATCACGGGGAAGAACACTAGCGGCACTAAGTACAAGTTCGACAGCGGCAAGTTTATGGAGAAGAAAGTTCCGCTCGGCGAACTGCGCACGGATGAACAGGGACGATTGATAGTGCTCGGCGGCTACGGCCATTCGGCCTCTGTCCCTCCGAAGCCCGCGATCACTTTCGCCAATAACGACGGCTGGCATGACGACATTTCAGACGGCCCTGTGCGCGCTACACTGAAGATCAAGGATCAGAAGTACGAGGCCGAACCGGCTTTTGTTGCGGTCACGCCGCCCAACTTCGGGCAGGGACTCTACGGCGTGGTGACGATGTACGACGTGGTTTATAACCTCTTCTGTCAGGACACGAAGTTCGGCATGAATGCGGCGGGGCGTCCCTCCTTCTGGCGAGACATCTATCCTATCCTGGAGCGGCTCACAGGCAATCAGTGGGTCAACAGCGGCGTAGATTTCCTGTTCGGCGGAAGCTCTCCCTCGGACTTTACGTCGCCCGCGTTGTTGAAAAAGTTATCGAGCACGTCCGCGAAGCAGAAGCCTCTGCGCACCGCGCTCTTCCGCTGGTTTCGTAATCCGGCGCAGGCTCTTGAAAAGCAGAGACCAATCAGGATACCGCCTTTTTACGGCGACGCTTTCGACGATTTCCCGAACCTCGGGATGAGAGACCTGGCGTTGACGGATACTCAATATCGTTGGATGCAGCAGTGGGCCGAAGGCGACTTTGATCCGGACGAGTCGCTGCGCCCGAAGATCAAGCCGCTCGAAAGCTATCCGCTCAAAGATCAGCCGCTCGCGCTCGACCGCGCTAATCTTGAAAGCTGTCTCGGCGGCCCTTTCCATCCGGGCATCGAGCTGACCTGGACCTTGCGCGTCTCCACCATGTGGGAAAAACCTTTCCGCCTAAACATTCTGCCTGAAGGCGTCGCGCCGAAGGATGATTACGGCCCTGTGCTCACCCCTGAGGTGGCGCTCGGAGCGGGCGGCGTGGTGGAAGCAAGCGGCCCGGGCACACTCACCTGGTGGATGGGCGTGCCGTGGCAGACGGACGAGGCCAGTTGCCTGTCCGGTTACGAGATAGGCACATACCTGCGCCTGCCGTCGTTCTGGGCGGCGCGCGTTCCGAATCAAGTCTTAAGCGAGCAGTCCTACGGGCGTTTGATGGACGAAAGACTCTCAGTCGCGCAACGTCTCAAACACTTTAACTATCGTCTGGACTGGCTGCGCTACTTCGACCCCGCCTACCAGAAACGCATCAACGAGAACGTCGCGCGCTGGGACAAGCTGGGCATCATCACACAAAAGGAAGGCCCGACAGACCTTGCCAAATACGGCATGCCCTCGCAGGTGTGGGTCGAGACAGACCTTGACCCTGACTTCCTTAAAGGCGACGCAACTTGGCTTCAGGTAGAGATCGCGGAGGGCGTCATAGAAGTGCCCGCCGATCAGGAAGTGATGAGGTTTGCGACGGCGCGTTTGGAGGCAGAGAGCGCAGACATTCCGATTACCTCGCGCCGCCACGTGCTCAGACGAGACGAGCTATAAAGGGGACTTAAGCCGCTTTGCGAATGCCACAAGTGGTTATTGTGGGAGGCGGCCCGGCAGGCGCGGCCGCAGGCATCACGCTTGCCCGCCTGGGCTTAAGACCCAGCGTTCTTGAAGCAAGACCCTGTCCCGAACTCAAGGTCGGCGAATGTCTGCCGCCGAGTGCCGGCCCAATCCTTGAGCAGCTTGGTCTGTGCGACGGGCTGCAACATGACGGTCACCTGCCGTCCTACGGCAACCGATCCATCTGGGGCTCATCCACACCCGTCGAGCGCGATTTTATCTTCGGAACTCAGGGCCACGGATGGCTTCTGGATCGATTGAAATTCGAGGCTGCTCTTGCACTAAAGGCGCAAGAGGCTGGCGTTGACTGGCGCTACGGGCATCGACTCACGGCTTGCTCGCGCCGCGACGGTCGCATGGCACTGTCATTCCAGTCCGCGTCGGGCAGTGTTACGCTTGAGGCAGATTTTCTGGTCGATGCGACCGGTCGCGCGGCGCGCATCGCACGCACATTCGGAGCACAGCAACTCCGTTATGATCGTTTGATCGGCGCTGCGCTCCTGCTTAAAGCTCCGGCGGGCAAAGGCATTCAGGATTCCTTGACTCTCGTCGAAGCTGTCTCCTCCGGCTGGTGGTATTCCGCGCGCTTGCCGGACGATAAGCTGATGCTGGTTTACTTGAGCGACAGCGATCTTGTAGACCAGCGTGCGCGTGAGGCTGACGGATTGCTCGCGCTGCTCGAAAGCACGGATCACACTTTACGGCGCGTGCGTGATGGCGGTGGTGATCGTGGTGGCTACAGTCCTCTCGGCGGGCCGCGTATTCAGCAGGCGGGGAGTTCCAGGCTCGATGCGGTCGCGGGCCACGGCTGGGTGGCCGTCGGCGATGCTGCCGCAGCGTTTGATCCGCTCTCCTCCTACGGCATCAGCTCTGCGATGGGCAGCGGGTTTTATGCCGCAATGGCCGTCGTAGATTTTCTGTCCGGCAACACAGACGCGCTCACCTCTTATCAAAAACTAATCGATGATGCCTACGCTCAATATTTGTTGATGCACTACGATTACTACTCGCTTGAGCGGCGCTGGCCCGACGAGCTTTTCTGGCAGCGGCGACATGCGCGAGAGCCTTTGCGCCAGAGCGCCGGGCAGGAGATGAGCGTGGAGTGAAAAGAGCGGAAAGCAGATGCGTGCTCAATATCTGTTCTGGCCGCGCTCTTGTCCCACAGCAAGCCCTTTGCGGGTCTTTATCTATCCCGAACGGACGCCACCGCGTGTTATACTCTGCGTTGTTCGACTAAGACAATTTTTCCGAGCCTTTCCCCCTCTCCCTTTTTAGACGATGGACGAACCTGCGAGTTATCTTCTGAGTCTGCTTCAAGCCGAGGGTGAGCTTCACGAATCCATTTCGCTGACGGCGGCTTTTCTCAAACTTGCCGCTGTCTTTATGCTGGTGCTGGCCAACGGCTTTTTCGTCGGGGGTGAGTTTGCGCTCGTCTCCGTGCGCAGGCCCAAGCTTGAGGCACGCGCCGCTCAGGGAAGTCGTGCCGCCAAGTCCGCGCTGCGGCTTTTAGACGAGCCGACCATCTTTATCTCCGCCACGCAACTCGGCATCACTCTGGCATCGCTCGCGCTCGGCTGGATCGGCGAGCCGACCGTCGCCGCGCTTTTGATGCCCATCGCTTCAAAGATTGCGACCGAAGGCTGGGCCGGTTACATCTCGCACGGCGCGGCCATCGTCATAGCCTTCTCTGCGATCACATTCTTGCACATCGTCCTCGGCGAATTGATGCCGAAGATGATTGCGCTCGAACGCGCGGAGACGCTTGCGCTCCTGGCCGCGCGACCGCTCGCGCTTTTCGCCAGAATCTTTCGCGCGCCGATCTGGGTCTTTAATAAGACGGGCACGAAGCTGGGCCGCTTGCTCGGGCTGAAATCTTCGCTCGAACACACGGCCATTTATAACGAGACAGAGCTGCGTCAGCTCATAGACATTTCGCAGCAGAGCGGTCATCTGGGCGCGGCAGAGCAGCGCATGATTCACCGCGTCTTCGAGTTCTCTGACACCCTTGTGCGCGAGGCTATGGTGCCGCGCACGGCCATGGCCGCCATCTCAAGCGACTGCTCGCTCGAAGAGATCGCGCGCGCCTTTAGCCAGCACGGCTATTCGCGGCTGCCCGTCTATGGCGAATCCCTCGACGATGTCATAGGCTTCGTCCACAGCAAGGATGTGATGCCCTACCTTTTGGACCCGTCTAGCTTTCGCCTTGAACATGTCCTGCAAGCGCCGCTGTACGTCGTTGACACGGCCCGCCTGGAAGATGTGCTCAAACAGATGCAGAAGGCCAAAAGCCATTTCGGCTTCGTCGTCGACGAGCACGGCGGAGTCGAGGGCGTCATCACGCTCGAAGACCTTTTGGAAGAGATCGTCGGCGACATTTCCGACGAGCACGACGAAGAGGTCAACGAGCAGATTGCGGAAGAGCCGGACGGCACATACATCCTGGACGGCGGATTGGCCGTGCGAGACCTTAACCGTCGCCTCAACCTTGCAGTGCCGGAGTCCGAGACCTAC
Organism: Pyrinomonadaceae bacterium; assembly: GCA_035537255.1. Classification (GTDB taxonomy): domain Bacteria; phylum Acidobacteriota; class Blastocatellia; order Pyrinomonadales; family Pyrinomonadaceae; genus DASQYE01. The sequence goes on from DATLMN010000103.1 coordinate 15,859, forward strand.
ACGACCATCGGCGGATTTTTGATGACCGCCGCCGGTCACGTCCTCCAACCCGGCGAAGTCGTGCGTCACAACGGTCTTCTCTTTCACGTCGAGCGCGTTGAGCGCCGCCGCGTCATACGCGTCCGCCTGGAACAAACCACCACCATGCCCGAAGCCACGGAATCAGAAGAAGCACCCGCTTGAGAACCATATTTCGCGCCCCAACAAGAGCCGAAGCAGATTCAAACAGGATGGACAGGATAAGCAGGATAAAAGCAATGATTCAGCAAAGTGAGTTGAGATTTTGAATTTGAGATTCAAAGCACGAATGCTTTCTTGTTTTTATCCTGACAATCTCTGTCCATCCCTGTTAATTTCTTCCTCGTACATAAAGGGTCGCTAACCTCTTCCCTTCGCCTCTCCCCGCAACAAATGGTAAAGTTGTCGCACATAGCAATGCCGAATCAGGACAGTTTGCGGGAGGCTCGCCTTTCATTATGAGCATGATTGAATATATCAATGCGCGTGAAATCTTGGATTCACGCGGCAATCCGACGGTCGAGGCCGAAGTGACTTTGATCGGCGGCGAAGTGGGGCGCGCGGCCGTCCCTTCCGGCGCATCGACGGGCGAGCACGAGGCGATTGAGCTGCGCGACGGCGATAAGAAGCGCTACGGAGGCAAAGGCGTTCTTAAAGCCGTGCAGAATATCAACGAGCGCATCGCGCAGGAGATAGAGGGCATGGACGCGCTCGATCAGGCGGAGATAGATCAGGCGTTGATCGAGCTGGATGGAACGGAAACGAAATCCAAGCTCGGCGCAAACGCTCTTCTTGCCGTCTCGCTCGCCACTGCGCGCGCCGCCGCCACTTATCTTGAGATTCCTCTCTACCGTTACCTCGGTGGGCCAAACGCGCGCACGCTTCCAGTACCGTTGATGAATATCCTGAACGGCGGCGCGCACGCAGACAACAACGTCGATTTCCAGGAGTTCATGATCGTGCCCACGGGCGCAACCGAATTTCGCGAGGCACTGCGCATGGGCGCGGAGATTTTCCACGCGCTGAAGAATGTTTTGAAGAAGCGCGGCTACACGACTAGCGTCGGCGATGAGGGCGGGTTCGCGCCGAACCTGAAATCGAACGAGGAGGCGATTGAGACCATCCTCGAAGCCGTCACGCAGGCGGGCTACCGCGCGGGGAGCGATGTGTGGCTGGCGCTCGATCCGGCGGCGAGCGAATTTTTTGACGGCAAGGCTTACGTCTTCAAAAAATCGGACAATCGCAGGCTCAGCAGCGATGAGATGGTCGCGTACTGGAAAGGCTGGACTGAAAGTTATCCGATCATCTCGATTGAGGACGGCATGGGCGAAGGCGATTGGGACGGCTGGAAGACTTTGACGGATGAGGTTGGCCGCACGGTTCAACTCGTCGGCGATGACCTGTTCGTCACCAACACCGCTTTCCTGCAAAAAGGGATAGAGCGCGGCGTCGCCAATTCGATTTTGATTAAGGTCAACCAGATTGGGACGCTGACAGAGACGCTGGATTGCATAGAGCTTGCTCGCACGCACGGACGCACGGCGGTCATCTCGCATCGTTCGGGCGAGACGGAGGATTCCTTCATCGCAGACCTCGCGGTCGCGACCAACAGCGGTCAGATCAAGACCGGAAGCCTCTCGCGCACAGATCGCATAGTTAAATATAACCAGTTGCTGCGCATCGAAGAAGACCTGCGCGGTGCTGCGCGCTATCCGGGCCTCGGCGCTTTTTATCAGATCGAGCAGAAAGAGGAGAGCACAAAAGCTTCCGGGAACAGACAGAAGCGCGCACGTGCGGCGCGCAAATAGACTTCACCATGACAGAAGGGGGTTGAAAAAGATGTTCTTCTTTTTCATCATCGGCACACATTTTTTCACCTGGGGCGGAGACCGCACGCCGCAGCAGATGCGTTGCGGCGAGTGCGGCACTGTGGCGAATTTTATTCTCAAAAAGGGGATGCGTTTTATCACGCTCTTTTTCGTCGTCCCCGTCATCCCCATCAGCGGCGTCAATCAACTGGCACAGTGCCCGAATTGCAAAGCTCGCTATCAGTTCAATGGTTGAGTCTATCGAAGTCGCCTTTTTCTTAAGAGCATCCATGCAAAGATTCGTAGGAGATAAGTTTTGACTGAGAAAAGAGGGCCGCTCGCTCTTGTTATCATAGACGGCTGGGGTTACACGCCCGAGCGCGAAGGCAATGCGATTGCCCTGGCACAGACCCCTTTTTACGATGAGCTGACAGAGAAATATCCGCACACGCTCCTTGAAGCTTCGGGCACGCGCGTCGGGCTTCCCAAAGGCATCATGGGCAACTCCGAGGTCGGCCATCTGAACATGGGCTCCGGCCGCGTCGTTCGCATGGATGTCTCGCGCATAGACCACGACATAGAGACGGGCGATTTCGTCCGTAACGAAGTTTTAGTGGCAGTGATGGACGGCGCGCTCGCGCGCGGCAAGGCGCTGCACTTGATGGGACTCCTGTCCGACGGGCAGGTTCATTCTTCGCAGGAGCATCTTTACACGCTCCTTCGCATGGCTAAAGAGCGTGGGCTTCAGCGCGTCTATGTGCATTGCTTTCTGGACGGGCGCGACGTGCCGCCCTCTTCCGCTTACGGCTATGCGGAGGCTTTGCAGGTCAAGTGCGGCGAGATCGGTTGCGGGCGCATCGCATCCGTCGTCGGTCGATACTACGCTATGGATCGCGACAAGCGTTGGGAGAGAACGGAGCGCGCCTACAATCTTCTGGTCAACGCGGAGGGCGAGCGCGCCGTCGATCCTGTAGCGGCGATCAAAGCCTCTTATGAGCGCGGCGTGACCGACGAGTTCGTTGAGCCCATCGTCTGTTTGCGTGAGACAGGCGAAGCGGTAGCAACTATTGAAGAAGGCGACGGTGTTATCTTTTTTAATTTTCGCCCCGACCGCGCGCGGCAGCTCACAAACGCGCTGGCCGTGCCGGGCTTCGGCGGATTTCCCACACCGCGTAGGCCCAAGATTGATTTCGTCTGCTTTACCCAGTACGACAAGACCTTTCCGCTCGCCATAGCCTTTGGCCCACAGGAGCACAGAAATGTTCTGGCCGAAGTTTTCGGTCGCAAAGGCGTGCGAAATTTCCGCCTGGCAGAGACGGAAAAATACGCGCACGTCACCTACTTCTTTAACGGCGGAGTGGAGAAGGAGTACCCCTGCGAGCGTCGGCTGCTCGTGCCCTCGCCCAAGATTGCGACCTATGACCTTGAGCCGGAGATGTCCGCCTTCAAAGTCACGGACAAAATCCTGCGCGCCATTGAAGATGGCGAAACAGATGTCTTTATCATCAACTTCGCCAACCCTGACATGGTCGGCCACACGGGCAAGCTCAAAGAGACGATTGAGGCAGTGCAGTACGTAGACACTTGTCTTGGATGGATTACTAAGGGGATGAGGACGGCGCGCGGGCGCACGCTGATCACAGCCGACCACGGCAACTGCGAACAGATGATCGATCTGGTGACGGGACAGCCGCACACTGCGCACACGACCAATCCCGTTCCCTTTCATCTGATTGACGAAGCGGCGAAAGGTTTGAAGCTGCGCGAAGGCGCGGCGCTCGAAGACGTTGCGCCGACCATCCTGGGCCTGCTCGGTGTGGAACAACCCGCAGAGATGACCGGACGCGACCTGCGAGAATTATAAGATAGACGTTCGTCGTGCTTGAGCTGAACATTAAGTTAAGATAAGCATCAAGGCGCGAGTGTTTTTAGTTTTAAGGTTGATTCCTATGCTGCCAAAGAGAGTAATGAAAACGGGATCGCGTTGGTGCATCTTTGCGTTCGTCATCATGCTGCTGGCCTGCTTCTCGGGCAGCGCGAGAGCATGCACCTGCACATTCTCTTTTGCGGGCTCGCAACCGTGTCAGGTTTACTGGGGCGCGGGCGCTGTTTTCACAGGACTCGTCACAAACGTCTCAACTATTCCGCTCGATCTGGGCGACGGGCGCAGCGGCTACCAGCAAAGACTCGTCCGCTTTGATCTGGACGAGGCGTTTCACGGTGTCAAAGGGCGGACGGCGGAAGTCATCACGGGGATGGGCGGAGGCGATTGCGGTTATGATTTCAAAGAGGGAGAGCGATATTTCGTCTACGCTTACAAAGACCCCAAAGACAATACGCTTCACGTGGGCATCTGCGGACGAACACGAACGCTCGCCATGGCGACCGCTGATCTGGAATATGCCCGTCGAGTAGCCAAAGGCAACAGTGATGCGATCCTCTACGGCATCGTGCTCAGATACACGCGCGACAGTTATCTTGCTTACGGCGAGCGCAAAGGGATGGAAGGCATCTCCGTCATCGCCGAGAGCAAAGACAAGCGTTTCAATCTTGTCACCGACGGCGAGGGAAGATTTCAACTGGACGGCGTTCCGGCGGGCACTTATCGCGTACGCGCAGAATTGCCGGAGGGCATGAGCAAGGCTGCCGAGCAGCCTGTAGTGATCGCGCCGGGACGATGCGCGGCGGCAGAGTTTCTGACCACCTCTCTGGGCAGCATCAAGGGAAAGCTCTTCGATTCCGGGGGCGAGCCCGCTCCTCAAATAGCGCTCACGCTCCTTCCGGCCAAAACAGACGGCAAAGAAGAGCAATGGCGCGGCAGAGAAATCTCAGCCCGCACAGATCAAGAAGGGCTCTACAGCTTTACGCAAATACCGTCCGGGCAATACGTGATCGCCGTCAACTTTGAAGGCCAGCCGGGCACGCATGACCCTCCTTACCCGCGCTCCTACTATCCGGGCGTGAAGAGCCTGGCGGGGGCGAAAATAATCGACATCACGGAAGGGCAGGAACTGGAAGTCGAGAGCTTTAATTTGCCCCCCAGACTTAAAGAACGGACAATAGAAGGAGTCGTCGAGTGGCCCGATGGTCGCCCTGCCGTGGGCGCAAACATTACCCTCGAATACACGGAGCGACAGTGGATGGAGACCAACGGCAGCGCCGATCACGAAGGCCGTTTTTCAATCAAGGGTTTTGAAGGTTTCCGCTATCTGGTTCACGCGGATTATGATGATAACGGAAAGCCTATGCACGCCGAGCCCGTAGAACTATTCGTCACCAATGACAATCTCCCCCTCAGGCTGATAATCACACGGCCCGGACGCTCCACATATTTTCGCTCAAGACAGAACAGGAGAGCGCCGTAAGAGCGAAGGCCGCGCCTCCTGATTTATAAATGACCGTCAGTTAATTCGTGCATCTCATATTAGTACTGAATTGAGTTTCGATCCGCGCAACATACTCGTTATAGACTTCGGCCAGTTGGGCGATGTGGTCTTGAGTTTGCCCGCGCTGCGCGCTATTCGCGAGAGGTTTCCGCAGGCGCGCATCACTGTCGGCGTAGGCTCTCCCGGAGCACCCATCGTAGAGCTGTCCGGCTACGCGGACGCCACGCTCGTCGTCGACCGCGTGGCCCTGCGCGATGGGCCCAAGCCTCTCTCCATCATGCGTATCGCGCAGATCGTGAAAGAGGTGCGCCGCACGCAGTACGATTTCATCATCGATCTGCACAGCCTGTACGAGACTAACCTGCTGGGATTTCTCTCAGGCGCGCCGCATCGCCTTTATGCGCGCAGACCCAATCGCTCTCTGGACTTCCTAGCCAACTTCTCTCCACGTCCACCCGTCGAAGACACGCGCCCCTCGAAGCACGCCATTGATCGTTATCTGGACGTGTTGATCCCGCTCGGCATCAAAGAGGTCTCGCGCGTGCCGCGACTGAAAACGCGCGCTGCGGATGACGCGACCGTCGAGCAGATGTTGAAAAAGGCTAAGGCCGCGATGGGCGCGCCGCTCGTCGGACTGTTTCCCGGTGCGGGCCATCCGGCGAGGCGCTGGCCGCTCGCGCGCTTTGTTGAATTGGCAGAGCGTCTGGTGCGCAACGACGAGGTGCGGATTATTCTCTTCGCTGGGCCGGAAGAGCGCGCCTTTGTCAAAGAGATGCGCGCGTCGTTTCCAAGCTCGACGCTTGTCTTTGACAGGCTGAGTATTCCGCAGCTCGCTTCGGCGCTGGCGCGGCTGGCCGTGTTCGTCACTAACGACACTGGGCCCATGCATATCGCCACGGCCGTCGGCACTTCTGTTGTTGCATTGCTCGACCGCCCGACCCCACACAGTTTTATCCCCACGGAAGCGCGCCACCGCATCATCTACAGCCGCAGGATTGCAGAGATGACGACAGACGAGGTGTACGGTGCGACGCGAGAGTTGCTGGCAGCGGGCCGCACGGCCTCTCTCTTCGCCAGCTAGTAAAAAGAGTATTCGGGTCTAATCAAATGATTAATAAAAAGTATACTGGCCGGAGCGCTCTGGTGTTGGGCCTTTGCGCGTCGCTGCTGATCGTTCTGTCCTTGGCCGTCTACGGGCCGCTCATCAAAGGAAACGCACAAAGGGCGCGTGGGGCGAAAACTCCTGCGACACGCGAGCGCACGCGGCAGGATGACAGACAGAAAACTAAAGACGAAGCCCCGCGCGGCGCGACGGCGACGACCACCACGACGCCGAGAATCTCAAACGATGAAAAGATCGAGCGCGGCGCGGGCGCAACAGAGCTTGGCGAAAAGATTGACCGCGCGATTGACGAGAGTGCGTTCGCCGCTGCGCGCTGGGGCATTTATGTCAGCAGCCTGCGCGACGGACGCTTGATCTATGCGCGCAACGCGCAGAGACCCGTCACGCCGGCCTCTAATATGAAGGTGTACACGACGGCCGTCGCGCTCGATCTGCTCGGCGCGGATTATCGCTGGCGCACTTCCGTCTATGCGGCGACTGAGCCCGACGCACAGGGCACGATCAATGGCGATCTCTTTCTCTACGGGCGCGGCGACCCGGAGCTTGCGTCCGATGCGAAGCGTGGCCGGAGCGTCGCGACTTTGGGCCAACTGGTCGAAGCCCTTTACGCGCGCGGCGTGCGGCGCGTGCGCGGCTCTGTCGTGGGCGACGAGAGCTATTTTCGCGGCGAGGTTTTGGGCGACGGCTGGCTGTGGAATGATGTTCAATGGTACTTCGGCGCTGAAGTGAGCGCGCTCTCGATCAACGAGAACGAGACGACGCTGACGGTCACACCAGCCGCTAAAGCGGGCGACGCCGTCAATATCAAGTTCGATACACCGACAGACTATTTCAAAGTCGATAACGACGCCAACACAAGGGAGCGCGGCACGCCGACCTCCATTGGCATTACGCGTGGTCTCTCCGATAACGAGTTCCGCATCTGGGGCGATTTCCCCGCCGGTGGACGCGGCTTCAGCGCGCGACTGGCCGCGCACAAGCCAGCGCTCTGGGCTGCCAAGCTGTTTCGCGAGGCGCTTCAGGCGCGCGGCATCTCTATCGAAGGCGAAGCGCGTATGAGGGATGCGCGTGAAAGCCTTGAGGCGCGCTTTGACCCTCAAACAGCCGTCGAGCTGGCATCCGTCAAAAGCAGAACTCTGGGCGAAGTCGCGCGCTCGACCAATAAAGAGAGCATCAATCTTTTCGCTGAGCTGATCCTCAGAACGCTCGGCAAGGAGCGCGGCTCGATGGCGGAGGATAAAGACCCGCAGCGTACGCGCATGCGTGGCGATGACGAAGCGGGCACGGCCGTCCTGCGCTTGTGGCTTGAGAGGGCCGGTATTTCGACTCAAGGTCTCTCGCTTCACGACGGCTCTGGTCTTTCGCGCCTCGATCTGGTCACACCGGAAGCGACTGCGCGCCTGCTCGCGGCCATCAGTAAGACTTCAGCGGCCACAGTCTTTCGCGATTCGCTGCCGGTCGCAGGCCGTGACGGCACTCTGGGCGGTCGCCTGCGCAGCGTTGCCGGGCGCATACAGGCCAAGACGGGCACGCTCACTTATAACAATTCTCTTTCAGGTTACGCCCTGACCGAGGACGGCGAGCCGCTGGTCTTCTCCATCATCTGCAACAACGAGACGGCGGAGGGCAGCAGCACGCGCGTGATCGACGAAATTGCCCGCCTGCTGGCCGCTTCTCGCCAATCCTCCCCCTGAACCTGAAGAAGTATCTTCCTCTCCCCGTCTTATTTTCATTGTTGGCTATAGACAAACTCTGTTTATCAGGCTAGTATTAAGTAGGCGCGACTGGTGGCTAGGTGCGCTCTATGTGACAAACGATCCCAGCCAAAGTCCGGGCCAAGTGCTAAGACCTCATCCGCCCCGGCACACTTAAAACACTCAGGCAATGCAAGTTATGGAGGGAAAAGCGATGTCCTATCGAACCAAGTGGGGCTTTCTGCTGACCGCTCTTTTGTTGAGCGCTCTCAATGTCCATGCTCAGGGGCAGGGCGCTGCCGCGAGCGCATCGACGGAAGCCAAGCCGGTCGCGGCGTCCAGCAGTGCTGTTTCCGACAGCGAGCGTGCGCGCGATGGCCTCAACGGCCCTGTGCGCAGAGTCCGCACGGAACTGGCGAAGCTCGCGACCAAAAGCGGGAATACCATCGAGGGTCAGCGCACCGTGTTGGAGACGGCCTCGTACGACATCAAGGGCAACAAGCTTGAGAACGCATACTATCCCGTGGCCGGAGAGACCCTGACGGGCCGGGAGGTCTATAAGTACGACGAGCGCGGCAACATCAGCGAGATGACGCTGCACGGGCCGGACGGCTCTTTGATCAGCAAAGAGACCTACGCTTACGAGTTTGATTTCGTCGGCAACTGGACAAAGATGACGACCTCCGTCGCGGTCATAGAGGGCGGCAAAGTAAACTTCGAGCCCACAGAGATCACCTACCGCACGATCACTTATTACCTTGACGAGAACATGGCGAAGATGGTTCAACCGGCTTCGTCCGGGGCAAGCGCGAACGCATCTTCTGCACCTTCGCCTTCCTCTTCACCCGCTGTCAAGCCCGAAGTAAAAGCGGAATCCAAACCCGCCGCTGCCGGCGCGGCGAACGGTAATCACGCTGCGGCCGCCACGGTCAAGACGCAAACATCTGCGCCGCTGCCCGTCGCCCGCACAGTCGATACGAGCAACATCGTTCCAGGTTCCAATCGCAGCGGCAACATCACAGGGGGCGTTGATAGTAAGCTGGCGACCAGTGGTGCAACAGCAGCGGTGGTTCGCGTTGACGACGCGGGCGAGCCTCCCGTCAAGCCTATGCCGAAGCCTCTGATGAAGCCTGTCTCCGGAGGCGTGCTAAACGGTCAGGCGACAGATTTGCCAAAGCCAGAATACCCGGAGATCGCCAGGCACGCGCGCGCCACGGGCGTCGTCAGCGTTGAAGTCGTGATAGACGAGACGGGCAAGGTCATCTCGGCGCGCGCCGTCAGCGGCTCTCCGTTTTTGAGAGAGGCTGCGGTCAAGGCTGCAAAGCGCGCACGCTTTACGCCGAGCAAGCTCTCGGGCCAGCCGGTCAAGGTTTCCGGCGTCGTGAACTACAACTTTGCTGCTCAATAAAAAGAGCAGAGACGAGCAAGCAGGGATACTGAAGTTACGAATAAATATTTTACC
>DATLMN010000104.1:0-10494 GCA_035537255.1 Pyrinomonadaceae bacterium
CAAGGACAAGAGGGCCATAGAAAACGGGACGAAACTTTCGCCACATGATAAATTTCCTTTCGACGCGATGCTGATAATGTTCGGATCGTGGCCAGCGTTTTCTTAAACCTCCGCGACTCGCGCACACGCGAGCCCGCCGCACGTCCACACCGCGCGATACTTTGACGATTGTGAGCCGGGTTTTTGCTCACACACTGCTTACGGGAAAGGTCGTGTGCCCTGTGCGTTGAGCGACCGGGCGGGGAATGGAGTTTTGGATGAAATTCCCGAAGCGGGAAAACTTGTGTGCGGTATTCGATTGTATAGAGCGCGTCTTCAAACCACCGCCGGGATTGATGACAAGACGAATCGAATCAGGCGGTCTGGCCTTCCTGCGCTTCTTCTATAAGCTCGTAGCTTGAGACGATCTCGACCTGCGGTTGAAGGGTGGCGGCGACGCTACAGTATTTGGTCTCTGACAGTTCTATGGCCTGGGCCAATGCGCGCTCCGTTATGGCCCGCCCGCGCACGATGTGGCGTACTTCCATGCGTGTAAACTTGCGCGGGTGCTCGTCGCGGCGAAAGCCTTTTACTTCGACGCGATAATCCGTGACCTGCTCGCGCTTTTTACGCATGATGTTGATGACATCGACCGCCGTACAGCTTCCGAGCGCGATCAGTAAAAGCTCCACAGGTGTGGCGGCGCTCCCGCGCTCGTGATCCGTATCGAGCGTCTGCGCATGCCCGCTCGGACTGATGCCGACCCACAAATCATTTCCGGCATAATGAATAGTGGCAACAGGATTTTCCTGACTCATGCGTCTCCTCCCAGCGTTTCTCTGATAGACCCCTGCGGATGCTTTGGCCCGGCTCTCTTCTAAAGTAAAGCCTCGGCCTGATTGTTTAAGTAAAGGCAGAATAACATGAGGGTCAGGCGAATTGCAGTCTTCAAGCAGAATCCGTCTTGCGCCCGGCGGTGGCTCGGGAGAATCGTGGCAAAACTCTCGAAATGAGTCAGAATGACCGTATAAATTCCCGGCAACCCAAATAAATGTTGGTGAATCACAAAGACGGTTTGCCTCTGTGGGAAATGAGGCATACAATGAATGGCAAGCAACTGTTGAAACCCCTGTCAGACCCGAACCAACAGAGACCCCTGCGTGCCAGCGGTGCTTTACCGCAGCACAAATAAATTTCCTCTCCCTTTACAAAGTAGCAGTAGCAGCAGGCGCGGCACTCTTGAAGGCCCACGCCGACGCTGGATTTGCGAATTATGTTGGAGAATTAAAATTGGAGGGAAAGACATGGTAAAGGCAATAAGACAATTGGTTTTGACGGCGCTGGTTCTGGCGCTCGCTGGTGCTGGCCTGCAAGCGCAGGCGCAATACAATCGCGCAAACCAGCGCACAGTGCGACAACTGATTACTCGCATTGAGCAGCGCGCGTTCACTTTTAATCAGAGCGTTGACGCGGCGCTTGATCGCAGCCGGATTGACGGAACTCGCAGGGAAGACAACATCAACCAGCTCGTACGCGATTTTCAGGATTCGGTCGACCGCATGGAGACACGCTTCAACCAGCGTCAGGCCGTCGCAGCGGACGTACAGGAAGTGCTCAATCGCGCTAACTGGATTAATGATTTCATGCTCCGCACACGCTTGAGCGGACGCGCCCAGACCGATTGGGCAGCTTTGCGCACGGACTTGAGCGAGCTGGCGCGCATCTACAATGTGACCTGGAACTGGAGCACGACGCCCACAACCACGCCCACTACGACTTATCCGTCCGGTGGTGGCTATCAGGGTGGACGTTATGGGGCCAACAGGCTGACGGGAACTTTTCGTCTGGACACGACGCGCAGCGACGATTCACGCAATGCGGCGGCGAACGCCACGCGCGGCCTGCCTTCCAGAAATCGTCAAAGAGTCCTTGATAATCTGACGGCGCGTCTGGAATCGCCGGATCAGATCGCCATCGACAGGCGCGGACGAACTATCACCATCGCTTCGACGCGCGCTCCGCAGATTACGTTCGAGGCCGACGGGCGCGAAGCCATAGAGACTACGCCCAATGGCCGTCAGGTGCGTGTGCGGGCGACGCTCGTGGGCGACCAGTTGAGCGTGAGCACCACGGGCAATCGTGACAACGATTTCACAGTCACCTTTGACCCGATTGAGGGTGGTCGTCGCTTGCGCGTCACGCGGCGCATCAGCAACGCTAATCTAACTACTCCGGTGGTGGTGAATAGCATCTATGACCGGACAGACGATGTAGCACGTTTAGACATCTATAACGGCTCGACATATCCGAACAACAACACCACTTACCCGGACAACACGACGGCGAGTGGTGATTTCATCGTCACGAATGGGACGATGCTGATCGCGACGCTGAACGAAAATCTGTCGACCAGCACGACTCGCGAGAACGACCGCTTTACGATGACGGTGCGCGAGCCTTCGCAATACGACGGCGCGACCATAGAAGGCTATGTCTCGAACGTCAGCCGTGGCGGGCGCATCACTGGCCGCTCGGAGATGTCGCTCAATTACGAGCGCATACGCCTTCGTGACGGCAGGTCATACAGATTCTCCGGTCTGACGGAGACCATCCGCACAGCCAACGGCGAGACCGTTCGCATAGATAACGAGGGCAGCGTGGAGGGCGGCAATCAGACCAGCCGCACCACGCAGCGCGCGGCGATTGGTACAGCCGTCGGCGCGATCATCGGCGCGATTGCCGGCGGCGGCAAGGGCGCAGCCATCGGCGCAGTCATCGGCGCGGGTGCTGGCGCAGGCTCTGTCTACGTCCAGGGACGCGACAATCTGGAACTGATGAGCGGAACAGAAGTCTCTATCCGCTCGACAGGCCCCAGATAAAAAACCTGAGCCCGACATGACGGTATAAAAAGTCGGGGATAACCAAGGCGGCGAGTTGAAGTGAGATGACTGGATTATTTCAGTCATCAACTTCTCTCGCCGCTTTTTCTTTCGGGCAGAGCAAAGGTGACAGTACCGCAGGCAGTGCTGACATAGACACATGCGATTGCACGCGCGAGCCTGCGGTCTTATCGTTCCTTATTTTTCATCCGGGCATTCATCATTTTCCGTCAAAGTGGTAGGATTCGTTGGCCCAAGCAACTTGGCCCATAGGAGAAGCAAACGGAATTGGCCAGCGCGACGACAATCCTCAGCAGCCTGCCGGATGATGTGCGTCTGCACCGCCTTGAAGCCCTGGTGGTGGCGAGCGAGACGCTGCAACGCGCTTCGGGACTGGACGACATTCTGCGAGCCATCCTTGACCTCGTCTCAACCCAGTTGGATTGCGAGCGGGCGACGGTTTTCCTGCGCGACAAGCGAACGGGAAAACTCCACGCGCGGCAGATGACCGGCTCTATGCCCGTGGACATCGTGCTGGAAAAGGGCGTGGGCGTGGCGGGCTTCGTCGCAGAGACGGGCGAGAATGTGCTCATCCACGACGTGCATGCCGATCCGCGTTTCGATCCTTCGACGGACAAGCGCACAGGCTTCCTCACACGCAATATGCTCTGCGTTCCTTTGCGGAAACCCGAAGGCACAATCATGGGCTCTCTTCAGGCCATCAACTCGCGGCGCGACAGTTTTTCTGATGCCGATCTGGCCTACCTTGCTTCATTCGGCGCGCTGGCGGCCATCGCCGTCGAGCGCGAGCAGTTGGCCCAGGACGCCGTGCGCGCGCAGATGCTCTCCACGGAACTGGACCTCGCACGAAAAATTCAACAGCGTGTGCTGCCGCCGCCAGGCCGTGTGGAATTGCCCGCGCCCTTCTACGCATGGGGCGCGAGCCAGGCCTGTTATGACGTGGGCGGCGATACTTACGACGTGTTAATGCTCTCTTCCGGAGAATGCGCGTTCTGGGTGGCGGACGTGAGCGGGAAGGGAATCGGCGCTGCGCTTTTGATGACGACGCTGCAAACGGAGCTGCGCGCACTGATTCGTGCTGAAAGTGATCTGGCGCGCCTCGCCACAGAATTAAATACGCGCGTCACAGCGGTCGCGCCGCTCGGCACATACGCGACACTCTTTCTGGGCGTGCTCTCGGCCGAACGCGAAAAACTAAAATATATCAACGCCGGACATTTGCCGCCGCTTTGGATCAACAGCCGGACGGAAAAACCATCAGAGTATGAAGCGAGCGGGATGCCTATAGGACTGCTGCCGGGCAGTCTTTATGAGGCCGGGGAGACCTCTTTCGCCAGAGGCGAGCGCCTGGCAATCTTTAGCGACGGAGTGACGGATGCGGAGAATACTTCAGGCGAAACTTTTGACGTGAATGGGATCATCATTAGCCATCAGCGTATAGACGCCAAGCAATTTGATCAGATTGGCCCAGCCTTTTTTGAAGAGCTTGATCGCTTTCGTATCGGCGCGCCCGCCAAAGACGACACGACCTATCTAGTGGTCGGCCTTGACTAAACTCTCGCGTTCAATTTTGCACGCTCATCAAAGGCTTTTCAAAATGGTCGCTGCGAGACGGTCGAGTGCTGTGATATGATCGCTCGGGTGCTTCCGGCCTATTCTCCTCTTCGAGTTGGCCCAAAAGCAAGCATCTTGAGCCGCATTTTGCTCTGTGTCCGGGCGTGTAAAAGTTTTCCTCTTGCTCACCGCCAAGACAGGCCAGCAGAGCTTATCAGCAAAAGCTTAAAGTGGGAGGGATAAGTATGGCTGCGATACTGGTGGTTGATGACGACGATACGATTCGCGATACTTTGTACGACCTGTTGTCGGAGGAGCATCGTTGTCACACGGCGGAAACTGCCGAAGGCGCTCTGAAACTTTTAGACGCCGAATTTTACGATGTCGTCCTGACAGACATCTCCATGCCAGGACTTAGCGGGCTCGAACTGCTGGGACATGTGCGGCAGCGTTACCCTGACACTCCTGTGATCATCATTTCCGGCATCAGCGATCAGGAACATGCGAAGGGCTTGTTGAAGATGGGAGCGTTCGACTATCTGTTGAAGCCTTTTCGTCTGGAACAGGTCGAGAAGAGTATTGAAAGAGCGGTTGTCTGGCACAGGCAGATACTGGAAACCCGTAATCCACAATAAATGATCTAAGACGAAATCTGAAAGCGAAACGCTAAGCAGGCTCGGATCAGGCTGCCACCAAGGTCGCGGACTTCAGAGCGTCGCTGCGTCGTTTGGTGACTTCCTGCGCCAGTTCGGCGATCCGTTTAATATCGAAGGGCTTCGTTACGACCCAATTTACCTGCGCCTCTTTCTGTTCGCTAGAGCCGACGGCCTCGCCCCATCCGGTAATCACTGCCAGCGGCACCTGCTCGTCGCGCTGACGCACAGCATGGGCCAACTCCCAGCCGCTCATCTCCGGCATCCCGATGTCTGTAAAGACCGCATCGAACTTTCCTGCGTCGAAGAGCGAGAGCGCTTTCTGTCCGCACTCGGCCATCACTGCCTGACAGCCCTCGCTCTCCAGAATGTCACGAAGCAGCTCGCGCACATGCTCTTCGTCGTCGACCACCAGAACTCTCGTCTGGTTAAAACGCGGGTGAGGCGAGCCAGCGGCGTGCGCGTTCTCCACAATCAGGCTTGCCGAAGCAGCCTCAAGTTCGACGCTATCTGCGACGCCCTTTGCCGGCGGGAGCTTGATCCTGAAAGTCGTGCCCTTACCAGATTCCGATTCAACCTCGACCGTCCCTTCGTGCCTGCGAATGATGCCGTAGCTCACCGCCAAACCCAACCCCAGCCCCGCTTTGCCCTTCGTCGTAAAGAACGGATCGAAGATACGTGACCTCACATCTTCGCTCATGCCTGTGCCCGTATCGCTGATAGCAAGCTCGATCTGCCCGTCAACCTCTTGAGCGGAGAGCGTCAATGTTCCGCCCTCTGGCATGGCATCGACGGCGTTGAAGACCATGTTGACAAGGACTTCACGCAACTCTGAATCATCGCCCATGATAAAAGCGTTGGAGCAAATCTGTAATTCTAAACTGATGTGGACGTTTGAGGCTTCGGCGCGATCTTTCCAGCGCGGGCGTGTGATTTCGCTGACATCCAGCAGAAGTTGATCGACGGCAAGCAGAGCAAAATCATGATCGCGGCGCTGCCGAGCGAAGTCCTGAATACGCTTGACTGTCTGCGCCCCGTCCTCCGCCGATTTGACGATGATCTCAAGACCGCGTTTGATCTTTTCAGGATCGTTGGTACGCATCATCAATTGCGCGCGACCGAGAATACCAGCGAGCGTGTTGTTAAAATCGTGCGCGACGCCGGACGCCAGCTCTCCCAACGCGGACAGCTTTTCCAGTTGAGAGAACTGCTCGCGTATCATCTCCTGCTCGGCGATGTAACGATTCAGCTCGGCGACGTGGCGCTCGGCCTGTTCGGCCTGCGCCGCTGCCGATTCGACGTTCTTCAAATAAGTGCGGTAAGTAAAAAAGACAATCGCGACAATCGGAGTGATGACCGCCAGCGCAAAGACGCCGACAGTCCCAAAAAGCTTGGCGACGATTCCGGCGGTGGATGCTCCCACGAAATAGGTGATCGAAGTCCAGAGATAATTTTTCGACCACGTGTGCCAGATGGGAAGATTATTTTGCAGCGCCGCCGCAATCGCCACGCTCCCGGAGTTGGAGATGTACTGCACGAGCGCCATCACGCCCAGCGCCGTAATGAAGTTGAATAAATAGGTGTCATGTGTTAGCGCCGGAATGCTGCCGAAGAAGAGGCGCATTACCAGGACGGAGAGAAGCATAGAGCCACCCGATACGGCAGAGTTGAACAGCAAGATGCGCGGCCTCTTGCTGAAGCGCAGGGTTGTACAGAAAGCCTCTATCGCGCCGAGCAGCACCGCCGCCTCGCCATCGTAGAGCAGCACTGTCAGAAAAATGAATGTGTCGGAAACGGAGATTTGCGAAGTGATACGCGGAATCTGAATGTAGATGCGGGAGCTGAGTGTAACGGTGACGACGGCCAGCAGTAGAAATCGCAGATCAAGTCTCTCGGTCGAGAGGTGAAACACAGAGTACAGACAGGCTGCCGCGCCAAGCGAGATGCAAAGCCAGATGTAAGGCCCTGTAAGTTTTTGTCTGCTGATGAGCTTCATGACAGTCGTAAGAGGTTAAGCTCCAAGGTGTGCCTGGCTCTCGGGTCTGACTTTCGAGGGAGACCCGGGAATCAGTAATAGCAAGCAGTGTGCCGCGTCTGAGCGCCACGTCAATCACGGTTTTTGCTGGAATTTTGAGGCCGAACGTGAATCCGTGAGCGGTCAATGTGGTATCGCCGGTCAGATTGAAAGCAGCAAGGCTTTCAATCTGACCGGTCTTGAGAGGGTGCTGATTTATCTTTCAAGAGGAGTGAGATTGCCGCAAGGGAGGCTTCCTCGATCATTTCATAAAGGCCGTCTCATCGCCTTTGGTCATCGCCAAGGTTGCTGCCAAAAGGGCGTCGCTGGTTAAGACTCCATCGCTAATCAGCACGCCATCACTGACGAGGACGCCGTCGCCGACCAGAACTCCGTCGCTGATAAGCACGCCGTCGCCTCGCAGAAGGCCCAGGCTGAAAAAGTATATTCCCTCGCTCATCGTAATGCCGTTACTGGTCAGGATGTTTTCGCTCATCGTGATGCCGTCGCTGATCAGCACGCCGTCATTGACAAGCACACCATCGCTAACCAAAACCCCGTCGTTGACGAGCACGCCCGCTCCGTAGATTCCCTGATACTTCGTGATGAGGTTCGTGCCCGTGGCGTAGGTCTGATTCAAAATCATGCCCTGTGCCCAGTTGAAAGTCGAAGTGCCTCTGGCCTGATAGGTGTACTTGACCAGCCCCGTCAGCGGGTCTGTCACTTCGATCTCATCATCCCAGGTGATGCTTGTCTGCGGGATGGGCGGAGTGCTTGTTCGCAGAAGCGGCGTTCCAGTGCGCGTCGTCGAGGTCAGGTCTGTGCGAATAGCTCTGGCCAGCCGCACAGCGCCTTCGACATTAATTTCGCCCGCGCCCTGCTCGAACATGTTAAAGCCGGAAAGCTGCTGCGCCGTGTACATCAAGATCATCTTGATCATGTTCGGCGTCAGTCGTGGATTGACCTGGAAAAGTAGCGCGGCTGCGCCAGCGGCAATCGGCGTCGCCATCGAAGTGCCGCTTAGACGCATCATCCTGCGCTCTGAATTGCCAGGCGAATGAACATTGAGGTTGGGATTCTGTTTGACCAGCAGATTGTCTTTGGCCTGAGCGCAGACGATTTTATTGCCGGGCGCGACCAGATCGGGCTTGATCAGATTATCGTAATGCTTAACGCCGCTTGCATCCGTCCAGTAACTGCGCGTTGGCCCACGCGAGCTGAAAGTCGCCACCGTGTCGTCGGCTCGATTATCCGATCCGAAGGTGTTGCTTGCGCCGAGCGTCATCACGGAGGGCTCGTTACCGGGCGAATGTATATGCCCGTAGAGTTTGTCGTTGCCTGTATCCTTACCGTTATTGCCAGCTGCGACGAAGACCGCAATCCCCGCATCAACCAGGCGACGCGCGGCGCGGCACGCCGGATCAAACTTGTATGAATCAATAGCGGGGAAGCCTAGACTCATGTTGACGACGCGTATGTTGTAGGCAGCGCGATTCGTCATCACCCAGTCCAGAGCAGCCAGCAGGCCAGAGACAGTGCCAGTGCCCCGCGCATTCAAGACGCGCAGATTAATCACGTTGGCGTTGGGTGCGATGCCAGTGTATTTGCCTTTGGAAAGGGCGCTGCCGCCGACAGCCGCCGAAGCGACGTGCGTGCCGTGACCGTAAGGATCATCGACGCGTCCCTCGCCCGTAAAATCTTTGCTGACGATGACACGAGATCGCCCGTTCGCGTCACTGAAGGATTGATGGCTGGCGTAAATGCCGGAGTCCAGGACGGCGATGCCGATGCCAGACCCGTCGAGCGTATAAGCTCTTGAGCTGTCGGGCTGGGTTTGCGCGCGCACAAGATCAGCGCCGGTGGTATGCTCTATATGGCTCGTCGTGCCGAGCGAGCTGATCTCGCTATCCGGCGAGACAAACTTTATTTCGTCGAAAGATTCAAGCTCCTCTATGACACTCGCGGGCAGCTCGACCTGCATCGAATCGAAATTGCGAAACTTTGCGCGGACGTGTACGCCGTTGCGATTGAGCAGGGCATTGAGCTGGCCACTCGGCTTGCCTTCATGCTGAATGATGACTGCTACACGGTCGTCACCGCCGCTATTACTCTTACCGGAATGTTTGATGCGCTCGCGCAGCTCAGCCGACACCTTGTCGGAGCGGTCATTGCCCTGTCGCTTATCGCCACCGGCCTGTGCCGCTCTTTCGAGCGACAGCATAGGAGAAAGCCCTGCGACGTAGGCGAACAGAAGAAGAGCCGTCAAGAGAAAACTCTTGATGACTCTTTTTCTATTCTGCGCTTCTTTTCTCATAGCTCAATCAACAGTCAGCAAAATTAGTAATTAGCGTTGTCGGCTTACTCCATCGAGGTCGTATCGTCGCCGTTGATCATGGCGCTCTGCGCTTGCACGAAAGCATCGCCAACGAGGATACCGTCACCGACGAGAATCCCATCGCCGACCAGTATGCCGTCGCCCACGAGAATGCCGTCGCCGACGAGGATGCCGTCGCCAACCAGAATGCCGCAGCTGAGGAAAGGCGTGCCGTCGCCCATGCGAGTGCCGTTGCTCGTCAGAATGTTATCGCCGACGAGGATGCCGTCGCTCAGCATAGTATGGTCGCCGACCAGAATGCCATCGTTGACGAGGATGCCTTCACTAAACAGGATGCCCGTACCGTAAACCTTCTGGTACTTGGTCATCAGGTTGCTGCCGGTCACCAGGGCGTAATTCATAATCAGTCCCTGCGACCAGGGAAAGGTGTAACCGGCGAGGGTCGTTTGCGTAGAGGGAGATGCGCTGCTTAACAGCGGAGCGCCGACGGGCGTGTTGTTGTTCAGATCGGTACGGATCGCTTTAGCCAACCGCGCAGCGCCTTCGATATTGAGTTGGCCCGCGCCCTGCTCAAGAGCATTAAAGCCGGAAAGCTGCTGCGCCGTGTACATCAGAATCATCTTGACCAGATTGGGCGTCAGCTTAGGATTGATCTGTAGGAGCAGAGCCGCTGCGCCAGCCACGACAGGGGCTGCCATTGATGAGCCGCTCAAATACATCTCGCCGTGATTACCGTCGGTTGATTCAGAATCGAGCGAAGGATTGTTCTCGACCAGAACGTTTTCTTCAGATTCAGCGCCGAGTAATTTGTTGCCGGGCGCGACCAGATCAGGCTTGATTAGGTTGTCGTAATGCTTCGCACCGGCAGCATCCGTCCAGTAGCTGCGCGTCGGCCCACGCGAGCTGTAGGTCGCGACCGTGTCGTCCCTGCGCACGTCTGTGCCGAAGGTGTTGGTCGCGCCGACGGTGATGGCCGAAGGCTCGTTGCCGGGCGAATGAATGCGCCCGTAAATCTTTTGTCCGGCGTCGTCTTTACCATTGTTGCCGGCGGCGGCCACA
>DATLMN010000105.1:0-6383 GCA_035537255.1 Pyrinomonadaceae bacterium
GCCATGTTGAGGCCGCCGCCGGAGGCGCACATCACGACGTTGTCGCCGCGCTTGAGCTTGCCCTCACGCAAGGCGTCATCCAGCACCATGGGGATGCAGGCAGAGCCGGTGTAACCCCACTTGCCCATCACCGTGTGCGTACGCGACATCGGAAGATCAAGCTTTGTCATGACCTCTTTGATCGTGCTCAGGTTGACCTGCGTAAAAAGAAAGAGCGGCACATCGTCCAGAGTTAGATTGCATTTTGCTAGCACGTCGCGCACGATGGCGGGCCAACCTTCTGTGTTGACCTCGGACGGATATTTTTTGGCAAAGCGAAGCTTGGCCCAGACGCCTTCGCTCAAGACCTCTTGCGTGACGGGCATACGCGTGCCGCCCGCGTAGATTCCCATGTGATCGTGAAAGCTTCCGTCTGCGACGAGCTTCGATGCGAGAAAGCCCGGCGCATCAGCGGAAGCCTGTAGGACGACCGCGCCAGCGCCGTCCGCGAAAATCGTCGCAGTCTTTTTCTCAGTCCAATCCACGAACTTGCTCATTGCGTAAGCGCCTATGACGAGCACGTTTTTGTATGCGTCGTCGGCGATGATGTATTTCGAGGCAGTATCAAGCGCCGTAACAAACCCTGCGCAGGCGCTGTTGAGATCGAACGTGCCGGCATTGCGTGCGCCCAGTCGATGCTGCACGACGACAGAAGTAGCGGGCGAAATATATTCCGGCGTGTCGGTCGCGAGCACGATCAAATCCAAATCCTCTGCGTTGACAAAAGCAGCACTGAGAGCTTTACGCGCCGCTGCGGTTGCGAGGTCTGCCGTGCTCTCATCACTTGCGCAGACGTGTCGCTCTTCTATGCCTAGCACCTGCGAGACAAACTCGTTCACGTCCTCGCCGACCATGCGGCTGAGATCGTCGTTCGTTAAGATTTTCGGCGGAACGTATGAGCCCGTACCTGTGATTCGTGCGTATCGCATAAATGGTTTTTAATCGTCGTCGTGTTAAAGAGATCAAGGGAACAAAGGTTTTCAATCAGTGGTCGCGCGACCGCTATTGCCTTGCTGTTATTCCTCCTGCGACTCATTTAGAAATTCAATCACGGCGCGATTAAATTCGTCTGCGCGCTCGATAAAAAATGTGTGGCTGCCGCCTTCGATGATCGAGAGTTTGGCAGAGGGGATGCGCGCCGCAAGATTACGCGAGTTCTCAAAGGGAACGATGATGTCTTCGTCGCCGGTGATGATAAGCGTCGGCGCATGGATTTCGGAAACCCTCGCCTCCGCATTAAAGCCAATCGCCGCCTGAAGCTGATGAAGATATGCGTGTTCGGGAACAGGATTACGTTCGCGAAGCTCAATCACACGCTCCACTTCTTCGGCACTCGCCTCAAGATAACCGGGCGAAAAGGCCAGCAGCAGATTTTCGCGAACGCGCTCCTGCGTGTTGAGTCCTTTGGTCGAGGCGATGGCCTGCAACGTCGTGAGCGGCGGCGGCACATGACCCGGCCCACCGTAGCTCGTGCAGCAAAGAATCAGTCGGCGCAACATCTGCGGATAGGCGAGCGCGAATTCCTGCGCGACAAATCCGCCAAACGATGCGCCCAGGATGTGTGCGCTCTCAAGCCTAAGCGCCTTGAGAAGCGCGGCCACATCGTCCGCGATCATGCGTATGGAGATCGGCTCGTCCTTTGCTTCGGAGCGGGAGATGCCGCGCGGATCGAAAGTGACGGTGCGAAAATGTTTGGAGAGCGCCGGAATCTGCTTGAACCATATCCACAGACCGTTGCCGAAGCCCGGAATGAGGACGAGCGGCGCACCCTCGCCCTGCTCTTCATAATAAAGCTGTCCGTCGTCCGTCTGAATCTTCGGCATAAGAATGCAGTGACAAGTGACAAGTGACGAGCAAGAAGCTTTTAGCTTGTCACTCGTCACTCTTCACTGCCTTTAGAAATTGAGCTTAAAGGCGAACTGTATCACGCGCGGGCCTGTAGTCGTCTGCGTGATGCGGCCAAAGGTCGCGGTGTTGGCGATGTTGTTGCCGGGGTTCGCAAAGTTGGCCCAGTTGAAGATGTTGAAGAACTCCGTGCGGAACTCGCCCCTCAGGCGCTCCGTGAAGGGGATGAATTTGACGAGGGAGAGATCAAGGTTCTTCTGCCCCGGCCCTCTCAGGAAATTACGCGGCGTATTACCGAACGGGTTCGCCGGATCAAACGTCGGATTGTTGACGACACCTGTGGCTGTGCCGGCGAGGATCGGGCGAGAGATGACGAAAGCGCCCGTGTTGAAATACGAGCCGAGCCGGTCAGTGATGTCTCCGCTGGTCTCAATCCCGCCCGAGAATGACGGATTGAAATTGGCTCGCTGGATAATGTTGTTGCCCGGATTGTCTATGATCGAAAAGGGCAGGCCGGTCTGCAAAGTCAGGATGCCCGCGAGTTCCCAGTTATGGAAGAGTGCGCGCACGACCTCCGAGTCCGACTCTATCTTCGGCAGATCGTAAATAAAGCTGTAGACGAAGCGATGCTTGCGATCATAATCCGACGGGCCGTAATTCGTTCGCCAGTTGAACTGATCGCCCGCCACAGCCTGTAGCTCGTTAACGGCTGTGCCCGAATAGTAATCCGTGGATTTGCCGAACGTGTAGGCCGCGAGGAATTGCAGGCCGCGACTGAAACGCTTCGTCACGCTGATCTGTAAAGAGTTGTAGTGCGAGAGCGAAGTCGACTGCACCTGCTGCAAGCCGCCGGCAGTATTCTTCTGCGTCGAGATGGCTGCTCCCAGAGGCGCACTGAAAGAGTTGGTCGTCTGATTGTAAACGGGCTGGTTGAGCGTAATCACCTGAAGGAGCTTTGTGCCCTTAGAGCCGACGTAGCCGACCTCTAACAGATAATTTTTCGCAAACTCCCATTGCACGTTCGTGTTGTACTGCTGAATGTAGGGCGTGCGCAGATTCGGATCGATGTAGATACCGCTGATCGGCACGCCTACGAAAGGCGCGAGCGGCGAGATCGGCGAAGGCACGGTCGCATTGACAGGGAAAGCGTTCGGCTGCGGCACGGGGATAAAAGGACTATCGAAGGTACGCAGGCCCGGAACTAAGGGAGCGAGCGGATTGACCAGACCAACCGCCAGCGCAAGGTACGGGAAATTTAGTAACTGAGTGTTCGCGTAGCGCGTCGAGAGACGGTCGTAGTAAATACCATAGCCGCCGCGCACGACTATGTTTCTTTCCTTGGAGAGCAGGTAAGCGAAACCGAAGCGCGGCGCAAAGTTGTTCAGGTCGCTCGGGATCAATGTGTCTTCGACAAGCGGCACGCCCGGAATCGGAGCGGTCGCGTTCCCCGCCTGCACGAAACCGTTTGGCGGCCCGGCGGGCACGGCAGCAGTCCCGGCTCTAAACTGCTCTGGCAGGAAATTAACAAGCCGTCCACGCGCGTCCACAGGATAGCCGTAATAGTCGTAACGCAAACCCAGATTGAACGTCAGGCGGTCATTAAATTTCCAATCGTCCTGCACAAACGCGCTCAGGTCATTGGTGTGCAGCTCGCGGTCAAAGACGCCGGAGCCGATGATGGAGATCGCGCTCGTCAACGACGCCGCACTGCCGCCCTGTAAAAAGGTTGCGAAGGAGGAGAAGGGATTCGCCGAGGTCGGCGAGAACTGAACGAACCCGCGCGAAAAGGCGTTGAAGTAAAAGTTGACCTGCGAGTAACGATACTCGCCGCCGATGCGCAAGCGATGATTGCCCTTTACCCATGAGAGCGTGTCGTTGATGCTCCAGGCATTGATGCGTGATGATTGATCCGCAAACGACGACGAGCCGAGCGTAAACAGCCCCGCCACAGTGATCGTCGGCAGCCCCGGAAAAGTCGCGCCCAAGGGATTCGTGATGCCAAGCTGCTGCCCGGTAAAAGGCTCTTCCGGCACGGACGTGACGCGCAGGCGGCTAAAACCGAACCGCGCCTGATTCACTACATTCGGAGTGAAGACGTAAGTGTCTGTCAACGAAATCAGACTCTGTATGATGTCCAGCTCGCCGCCGAAGCCCGGAAGCTGCTGCGGGCCGTTGCCCAGGCCAGCGAAGCTGTAGTTGGCCTGCGTCGTCGGATTACTCGCATAGAACGCTTTGCCTGCGAACGTGTGCGAGTCCGAGAGCTTGATGTCGACGTTGGCGTTGAACTGGTCTTCACGAAAGCGTGAGAGACCGGAGATCGGTGACAGCCCCGAAGCGGTCGTCGGACTCGGGATAGCGAATTGTCCGTTGGGAAGCCTTGCTTGCAGCAGAGCCAGCGAGACTGGATTGATCGACGCCACAGTCAGCGGCGCTTGCTGTTGCGCGGCCGGAAGCGACGCGTTGTAAGCATTAAATGCCGCGACGATTCCAGCGGCCGTGCGATTATTATCGTTGAGAAAGACCGGCAGCACGGGTGACATCAAACTGTTCACCAATGAAGCGCCGTTGCGCTCGCGCGTTCCCTGATAAGAGGCGAAGAAAAATGCTCGGTTGCGAACAATCGGCCCGCCGAGAGTTCCGCCAAACTGGTTACGCGACAGTATGGGCTTGGGCTGTCCTGCGGCATTAAGAAAGAAATCGTTGGCGTTCAGCGAGCGATTACGGAAAAACTCGTACACGTTGCCATGAAACTCGTTAGAGCCTGAGCGTGTGATGGCCTCCACGTTGCCGCCCGCGTTGCGACCCTGCGAAGCATCGTAGAGACTCGTCTGAACAATAAACTCCTGAAGGCTGTCTGTGGCCGGAACGGCGATGTTCGGCGTCGAGTTAGTGCCGATAGAGTTGGCGTCGATTCCGTTGATACGCACGTTGTTGCTGGTCGTGCGCTGCCCGTTGACGGTAATGACAGAATCGCCGCGCCCAAGTTCCGTATTATTCGAGACGCTGGCAGATGTGCCGGGCGAGAGCGTCAGGAGCTGCTGAAAGTTGCGCGTCGGCAAAGGCAGTTGGCGTATCTGTCTCTCTTCGATGACGCGCCCGACCTGGGATGTCTCCTGCTGCACAAGGCTCTGGTCAGCCGTGATCGTCACAGTTCCGCCCTGCACGGCTCCCGTTTCGAGCTTGATGTCAACGGTCGTCGTCTGCGTCACGTTAATATCGATCTCTTCGAGCGCCACGGTATTAAAGCCCTGCGCAGAGACCTCCGCGCGGTAGCGTCCGGGCGGAAGAAGCTGCACGGCGAAATTCCCGTTCTCGTCCGTCGTCACCTGTCGCTCAAACGCTATGGCGCGATTAGTGATGGTCACGGACGCGCCGGGCACACGCCCGCCGTTTTGATCCTCGACCGTCCCGCTCAATTGTCCCGTCGCGCTCTGCGCGAAACCGTGACGCGCGCTTCCCATGATGACGCCGACAACTAACAGCAGCATCAATAATGACGATCTTCGCTGAAACATTTTTCAAACCTCCTGCAATTCTAGAGCTTCAGTGGTGAACGGGCAGGCTGCCCCGGACAAAAACGAACGTACGTTTTTGTTTTGTCGCTTTGAGAAGAGCGCCTCAAATTTAGAGCGCCCTTAAGGTTATTTCGATCTCGACGGTCGTGCTCGTTTACCCGGCTTCTTCTTCTTCGGTTTATAGTCAGCTGTAACACTGAGCCCAGAAAGAGCGTCGGGCCGCATGATGCCGCGACAAAAAATCTCCGTCAGCTTGACGATCACCTGATCGTCCGTGATGCCGAAGTGACGATTGCCGCCGAACAGTTTCTCGACGAGAAAATAGTTAAAGAACTGCATGTAGGCGGCCGTGAATCCGACCGCCGGGTCTATGCCGTCGTAGAGCGCATCCCGCTTTTTCAGCTCCGTGAAGTAGGCGCTGAAACGTCGCCGCAGGTTAGCGCTCAACCCCGCGAACATCTTGCGAAAGTGGCGATTCTCGAACTCCAGCACGTCGATGTACATGAGCAGCCAGAAATCGTGGTGATCGTTGATCATCTCTTTGACGAGCCGCCCGAACCTGATCAAACTTTCGGGCTGAAAGGGCTCTTCGATCTCGTCAAAGATGGCGCGCAGGCGCGCGTCTATGACCTTCTGGTACTTGGCCGTGATGGATTCTAGGATCTCCTCCTTCGTGCGATAGTAATTGTATAGATTGCCGAGCGAGGTGCCCGTTCGCGCGGCGATGTCACGCATGGAGGTGGCATGAAAACCCTGCTTGATGAAAAGCTGCCTCGCCGCTTCTTCGATGCGACCCTTCTTTTCTTCAAGCACCGTCGGGCTGAGTTTGGGCATGAATCCACCTAAAAAAACGAACGCTCGTATTTTATGACTATGCGCCCCGTCCATGTCAAGTCTTTCTTTTCCCGAACTCTCCCGGCCCTTCTTTAAGGAAGCGGTCTCAAAGGCTCTCTTAAAAGCGGAAGAGGGCGGCACGGGCAGTAG
>DATLMN010000106.1:0-19520 GCA_035537255.1 Pyrinomonadaceae bacterium
ATTCGACGCTCACGTGGCGCGCGTCGATGTCGGAGAGGTCAACGGTCGTATCTTTCTCAACAATTCGAGCCTGGGGCTTTATCCTTCAATCGTCCGCCAGCGCGAAAAGCAGCAGGAGCGTCTGGGGCGCGGCAAGTGGCCTGCCTTTATCTGGGCCACGCTCTCTGTGCTGCGCCGCTATCCGTTTCTCACCGTTCGCCTGAACACGGACGAGAAGCAGATGATACGGCGCACGCCCTTTGTCTTCGTCGGCAACAATGAATACGAGATGGAGAGCTTTAACGTCGGCGCGCGCTCCTGTCTGGATGCAGGGCACTTGAGCCTTTACACGGCGCAACGCACAGGGCGACTGGGATTGCTGCGCTTCGCCATTCGCGCGCTCTTCGGCGGCTTGCGCGACGAGAAGGATTTCGACGCGCTCTGTACGAAAGAGGTCTGGATTGAGACAAGGCGCTCGCGCCTGCGCGTCGCCACGGACGGCGAGGTCACTGTCATGAACACGCCGCTTCACTATAGAGTTTTGCCGGGCGCGCTCAAAGTCCTTGTCCCGCCACCCGCCGAAGAAGATGGAAAGGAGTAAACAAAGAAAGCTCATGCGTAAGCTGGTACATCTCTCGGATTTGCACTTCGGTCGCATCGATTACTCGATCATCGAACCGCTCGTCAAGACCATCATGGAGATAGCGCCGGACGTGCTGGTCGTCTCCGGCGATTTGACGCAGCGCGCCCGCAGCCAGCAGTTCAAGGAAGCGCGCTCCTTTTTAGACCGCTTCCCCTTTCCAAAGATCGTTGTGCCCGGCAATCACGACGTGCCGCTGCATAATGTCTTCGCGCGTTTTCTGCAACCGCTGGATAAATACAAGCGCTACATCACGGACGACCTTCAGCCGTTTTATGCCGACGAGGAGCTGGCCATTATGGGCATCAACACGGCGCGCTCGCTCACGATCAAGGATGGCCGCATCAACGAAGAACAGATCGCAATGATTCGCGAGCAGCTCTGCCCGCTCGCAGACGAGTTGATCAAGATCATCGTCACGCATCATCCTTTCGATCTGCCCGAAGGACACAACGAAGACGAGCTGGTCAATCGCGCGGAGATGGCAATGGAAGCGCTCGCCAACTGCGGCGCTGATGTCCTCCTTGCGGGCCACCTGCACGTCAGCCACACGGGCCATAGCTCTGCGCGCTACAAAATCGCAGGCCACAGCGCGCTCGTCATCTCTGCGGGCACGGCCACCTCCACACGCGGGCGCGGCGAGACCAACTCCTTCAACGTAATTCGCGCACAGCACCCACACATCAAGGTCGAGCGCCTAAGTTGGCAGCCCGAACGCGCCAGCTTCACCGTCTCATCGGACGAAACTTTCCGCCACACCGCAGACGGCTGGGTGCGCATCACGCCCGAAGTCGCCGCCGGAATAACGTTCGACCAAAAGAGCGACGGCCTACAACCAACCGTCCCGCCGGAGGACGCGCCGGGTAAATCGAATTGATTGCTTTGAGCTGATTCTCATCGGTCAATAGACTTCCCCTTTGATCCTTATGTGTTCTCCCATGCGGCGTCATATTCGCGATGATTGTATAAATTTTTGTAGTAATGTTGATTAACAATGGGTAAAATATCGGCTATCAAACGATATGGTGAGAGTTTATGTATATATCAAATGTTAAAGCTTGGTTGGCAGAAGTAGTGCAGAAGTGTAATGAGGAAGGTTTAGACCCGGCAACAGCCACTTTTATGTTTGTCCTCTTTTCATCTCTTGACTTTGAGTACGTGAGCTTCTTCAAGGAAAAACATGAGCAGATTTCATCTTACTCCGGACGTAATTTTCATATTCTAACCCCTATTGTTTATCATAATGATCTTGTTCCAGATGAAGAATGGAGATCGCTTCGAAAGCAATTTGCGGAAGCTGGCATCCCTATTCGCAATCGACCCTGCATTCTTTTCTTCTATCTCACAACCTCAAAAGTAGGTTACAAGCCAGTTTTCTTTGCGGGATATGATCTGCCAAGTTTCCGTGTGCTGGAAACATCCCTACGTGATTTAATTGATTTAACTATAGATGAAGTATCCTTTAAAGATACGAATCTAAAGCGGCCTCCCGGTTACACTACATTAACGCTGAAATTAGAGGAAAGGTTATCAACCCCCAATATCATTCGCCAACCGTTGACACCTAATGTCGATGTAGTAAAGGCTATTGAACAAGAACTTTCACTTGGCAAGGTGTTTATTAGTCATTCCTCAGAGGACAAGCCGTTTGTTCGTCAATTGATGGGCGCGCTTGCCAAGGAGAAGGTTTATGCCTGGCTTGACGAGCAAGAGATTTCAGCAGGTGATAATATAGGAAAACTAATCACTGTGGGAATCAAATCAAGCGATGCGCTCGTTGTGGTGCTTTCACCAAGTTCTGTCAAATCCGAATGGGTCAAATTTGAAATAGCTCAGTTCCTCAGTAATGATGATACTCGTAAAGTAATACCCATCCTCTTAGGCGCGAAACCTGATAACCTTCCGGCCCCTTTCAGGGAGATACAAAATCTGAAGTACATTGACTTCAGTAAAAAATCTGATTGGCACAATAATATTTTAGCTTTACGCTCAGCTATTGAGGCAATAACTTCAAAAGCATCTAATTTCCGTACCGCTTGAGGAAGCAGATAAGAACTCTACGGTAAATAGTTCTCCCAATGATTTGTCCTAACAACTAATTCAACCAACATGAGCCATTGACACTCCCTCATCCCACACTCATATCTTGCCCTCGCCATTCAAATGAGAGCTTCTGATAAAAGAAGCGCTGGCAAGAGAATAAATTTCTCGCCAGCGCCTCTTTTATTATCGATCAAGTTTTTTTTAGCCAGCCGTCGGGCGAAGCGTCCTCGGTGTGGGCTTGACCACGGGAACTGCCGCCGGGTCTTCGGTGCGATAGGTGCAGCCCTCCTGCGCGCAGTATTGAATAGTGCCCTCTTTCTTAGTCGTCTTTTCCAGCAGGAAAGGCGCTTTGCAAACGGGGCATGGCGTGGCGACGGGCTTGTCCCAGTAGACGGCGTCGCACTTAGGATATTCCGAACAGCCGTAGAAGGCTTTGCCGCGCTTCGATTTTTTGACGACGATCTCTCCCTTACAGCCTGGGCGCGTGCAGGCCACACCCGTCGTCTCGCGTTTGATGTAAGTGCATTTCGGATAGTTCGAGCAGGAAACGAATTCGCCGAAGCGACCGTGCCGACGGACAAGCTGTGCGCCGTCCACAGGGCATTTCTCGTCGAGCGTGACGGGCGCGGGAGCGACCGCGCCACTCCTAGCGATCTTGCGTATGTTGCGGCAGTCGGGATAACCCGTGCAGCCAAGAAACTGACCGAAGCGTCCGCGCTTTAAGGCCATGGGCTTCCCGCACAACTCGCAGGTCTCTGCCTCTTCCGCTTCAGCACTCGTTTGGTCGGCCTGTGCGGTCGAAGAAGTTGAAGCGGACGCCGATGCCGCAGCGCCGTTCGTATCGGTCGCGGGCTTTGCGACCTCGCGCGTCGTACGGCATTCGGGATAGTTAGAGCAGGCCAGGAACTGGCCGAAGCGACCGAACTTGATGACCATCGGAGAGCCGCAGTTCTCGCAAATCTCGTCGGTCGGAATGGCCTGCTGTTTGGCTGCCTTCATCTCACGCTCGGCCGTTTTCAAATCCTTCGCGAACTTCTCGTAAAACTCGCGCAGCGCCTCAGTCCACTTGAGCTTCCCTTCCTCTATCTCGTCCAGCTCCTCTTCCATACGCGCTGTGTAGGTCTCGTTAAAGAGATCGTTGAAGCTGGCGACCAAGAGATCGTTGACGGTCGTGCCGAGCGCGGTCGGATGAAAACGCCCTTCGTGCTTTTCGACGTACTCGCGGTCGAGGATCGTCGTCATGATCGCCGCATAAGTTGAGGGACGGCCAATGCCCTTCTCTTCGAGGGCTTTGACGAGCGTCGCTTCGGTGTAGCGCGGCGGCGGCTCTGTAAAATGCTGTTCGGGCTTGAGGGCTTTCAAGTCAAGCGCCTCGCCCTTTTCCACTGGCGGAAGCCTTCGCTCCTGCTCGTCATCATCCTCGGCGGGTTTTTCGTCGCGCCCCTCCTGATAAACTTTCAGGAAGCCGTCGAACTTCAGGACAGAACCTGTCGCGCGGAAAGTAAAGCGGCCCGCAGCAATATCAATCGTCGTCTGATCGAAGATGGCGGCCATCATCTGCGAGGCAACGAAGCGCTGCCAGATCAGGCGGTAAAGTTTCAGCTCTTCTTTGTTGAGATACTTGGCGAGAGCATCCGGCGTGCGCGTCACGTCCGTCGGACGAATCGCTTCGTGCGCGTCCTGCGCATCTTTTTTCGAGCGGTAATGGACGGGTTTTTCGGGCAGATAGTTTGCGCCGTACTGCCCGCCGATAAAATCTCGCACTTCATTAAGTGCCGCCTCTGAGACGCGCGTCGAATCTGTGCGCATATAGGTGATAAGACCGACAGCGCCTTCCGCGCCAAGCTCCACGCCCTCGTAAAGCTTCTGCGCCAGCATCATCGTCTTCTTCACGGGGAAGCTCAGTTTACGCGAAGCCTCCTGCTGCAATTTCGACGTGATGAAGGGCGGTACGGGATTGCGCTTGCGCTCCTTCGTGACGACATCCGAGACGACGTAAGCTTGCTGCTCTGCCTCTCGGACAATCTCTGTCGCCTGCTCTTCGTTGGAGATCAGAATCTCGTTCTTCTTTATGTCCTGATCGAAGCCGCCGACTTTAACGGTCTGCTCGCCGATACGAAAGAGTCGCGCATCAAAGGCTGGCGGGAGTTTCGCCGCCACGTTAGCCATGATGGTCCAATACTCTGTCTTGACGAACTGCTCTATCTCGCGCTCGCGCTCGCAGACCATACGAAGCGCAACGGATTGCACACGACCAGCGGAGAGACGCCCGCCGACCGTGCGGCACAAAAGCGGCGAGACCTTGTAGCCGACCAGACGATCCAGTAGGCGTCGCGCCTGCTGCGCATCGACCAGATTAGCGTCTATCTCTCTTGGCTCTTTGAAGGCGTCCTGCACGGCGCGCTTGGTGATCTCGTTGAACATCACGCGAAAGGAAGGCTTACGCGGGCGCTTGGGCACGATCTCTTCAAAGAGGTGCTGGCAGATGGCCTCGCCCTCGCGGTCGGGGTCGGCGGCCAGATAGATAGTGTCGGCTTCCTTGGCGGCCTTCTTCAGTTCGGCGATGATCTTTTTATTGTTGCGCTTCTTTGTGTCCGGGATAACCTCGTAGGTCGGCTCGAAATTGTGCTCCACGTCCACACCGAGACCCTTGGACGGCAGGTCCTTGATGTGGCCGATGGAGGCTTTGACCAGATAGTCCGAGCCCAGATATTTATTGATCGTCTTGGCTTTCGCGGGCGACTCAACGATAACTAAATTTTTTGCCATTCACTCTTCTTTCTTAAGAACACTTGACGACCAGCTATTTGCAGCAACCGGTGGCTCTACAGCTCAGAGCCTTTGCTCCCGGGGCGCGCTGCTCGCTGGTCGTCCCTTTTAAATGACTACTATAAACTACTGCTTAGATGCAAATGCCTGGCGTTTCGCTTGCTGCGCAAAACGCCCTTTTCGGCCCGTATTTATTGGGCTTTTCGGAGATTTTCGGGCAAATCATTTGTCCTCGCGCTCGCTCTTAAAAGAGGCGCTATTCGCCCTTGCGACGCCCCAGCATGTCCAGGGCGACGGCCGCGACGAGGATCGAGCCCTTGACTATATCCTGCGTAAAGTCCGCGATGTTTTTGAGTGACATTCCGTTATCCAGACTAGCCATAAAGAGCGCTCCCAAAAGCGCGCCGAAGATCGTCCCGCGCCCGCCCATCAGGCTCGCTCCCCCGATCACGCAGGCCGCAATCGCGTCCAGCTCCAACAGCACACCTGCATCCGGCGCGGCGCTGCTGACACGCGCCGTGTAAATTATCCCTGCTACGCCTGAGAGCGCGCCCATCAGACAAAAGACCGCCAGGATATGGCGGCGCAAGCCTATGCCTGAGAGCCGCGCCGCATCAGGATTGCCGCCAATCGCGTAGAGGTAACGTCCAAACGTCGTATTCCTCGTCAGGAATGCTCCGGCCAGCGCGATGGCTAGCAGGATAATGACCGGAATGGGCACGCCCGCGTAAGAGTTGAGCGCGAGGATAAACCCCAGGACGACCAGAGAAGGAAGCGTAATGCGAAGAATGATGTCGAACATGCTCGCCGCTGCCAACCCGTAACGAGTACGCGCGCGTATGCGTCGCAGGTTGAGCCACACGATAGCGGCTATCGCGATAACGGCGATCACGATTCCCACTATGGGCGAGACATAATTTTGCCCGATGACTTTGAATGAGGTAAGGCCGATAGGAATAGTGCTGCCCTGGCTGATGCCTTTGATGACGCCGCGCCAGATCAGCAGGCCGCCCAGCGTTACGATAAAGGCCGGAACATTTGCGTAGGCGACCAGCGTCCCCTGCAATGCGCCGATCAGCGCGCCGACCAGAATGGCAGCGGCCAGCGAGGGCACAAGTCCCCAGCCGAGCCACGTCAGGACAATCGCCGCCACGCCGCCCGTCAAGCCGACGACAGAGCCCACGGACAAATCTATCTGTCCAGCGACGATGACCATCAGCATCCCGACGGCCAAAACGCCCGTCACAGCGGTTTGCCGCATCAGGTTCGAGAAGTTTCTGGCCTCAAGAAATATTCCGTCCGTCGCCCAGGTGAAAAGCAGCCAGACGACGACGAGCGCAAAGACCATCGTGTAAGCGCGCAGAGCCGTCATGGGAACCTTGACGCCGCCGACGGTTCGCACAGGCGCAGCGTCCGCAGTGACCGGCGGGCGATCAATCACGGGCTCGTTAGCTTGTTGGCTCATCCCTGTCACCTCATCAGACTTGAT
Organism: Pyrinomonadaceae bacterium; assembly: GCA_035537255.1. Lineage (GTDB taxonomy): Bacteria > Acidobacteriota > Blastocatellia > Pyrinomonadales > Pyrinomonadaceae > DASQYE01. The sequence continues at coordinate 6,921 of DATLMN010000106.1, forward strand.
AGCGCTTTGCAAAATCAGGTCAGTACCGCCTGCTTAAGCCGGGCGGGTATTGATTAAGCTTGAGACCCGCCCGAGACCTTAGGCGGTACTGACCTGGCCGTCGTCCCGCATCAGGCCGCTCGTTCTGTGTGTCCCGTCGCGCAGGCCATGACGCCTTCGGGCGTGGCTTCGGAGCGTGTGAAGTGGCCCGTGATGCGCCCCTCGTGCAACACCAGCACGCGATCCGAGAGTCCCAGGACTTCCGGCAGCTCACTTGAGACGAGCACGATAGCCAGGCCCTCGCTCGCGAGCCTGTTGATGTGTGCGTAAATCTCCTGCTTTGCGCCGACATCTATCCCGCGCGTCGGCTCGTCCAGAAAGAGCACGCGCGGCTTTGTCAGGAGCCATTTGGCGAGCACGACTTTTTGCTGATTGCCGCCAGAGAGCGTACCCGTGATGGTCAGGACGCCGGGCGCTTTGATACGCAGATCACGCGCGGCGCGTTCGCACACGGCGCGCTCGGCATCCACGTCGGTCACGAAGCGCCCCGATATCTGTTCAAGGCTGGCGAGCGTCGCGTTGTTGAGAATCGTTTGATCAAGGACGAGCCCGTAACGCTTTCGATCCTCTGTGACAAAGCCTATGCCGTAGTTGATCGCGTCCGCAGGACTTTTAATCTCAACCACTTTGCCCGCGACCAGCACCTGTCCACGGACGCGGCCCGCGTGCGCGCCGAAGATCGCCGTCAAAAGCTCGCTCCGGCCAGCGCCCATCAAACCCGCGACGCCCAGTACCTCGCCGCGACGCACGGCAAAGCTGACGCGATCAACCAGCAGCTTGCCGCGCACGTCCGGGTCTTCGACCGTAATATCGCGCACCTCGAAGACGATTTCGCCGGGCGCGTGCTCCGCCTTGGGAAAGATATTGCCGACCTCGCGCCCGACCATCAGAGCGATGACGCGCGCCTGGTCAAGCTCTTCCGCAGGCTTTGTGCCGACAGACCTTCCGTCGCGAAGCACAGTGATGCGATTGCTCATGCGAAAGACTTCGTCCAGCTTGTGCGAAATGTAGATCATGCCGACATTGCGCTCGCGCAACCGGTTGAGAATAGTAAAAAGCGTTTCGACTTCGGCGTCCGTGAGCGCGGCGGTCGGCTCGTCCAAAACGAGTATGCGCGCCTCCTGCGAGAGCGCCTTGGCGATTTCGACTAATTGCTGCTGGCCGATGCCAAGTTGGCCCACGGGCGTGCGCGGATCAAGAGGTAGATGTAGATCATCCAGCAAGCGGCGTGCGCGGCTGTAGAGTTCATCCCAGCGTATGACGCCGAAGCGGCTCGGCTCGCGCCCCAGAAAAATATTCTCGCCGATGGAAAGCTCTTTGATGAGCGAGAGTTCCTGAAAGATGATGGCGATGCCCGCACTTTCAGCCTCGCGTATATGATGAAAGCGGCGCTCGCGCCCCTCTATCAGAATCTCGCCGCCGTAACTGCCGTAAGGATAGACGCCGCCCAGCACCTTCATCAGCGTAGACTTGCCCGCGCCGTTCTCGCCCACCAGCGCGTGCAGCTCACCTGCTCGCAGATCGAACGAAACGCCGTCGAGGGCGCGCACGCCCGGAAACGACTTCGTAATATTCCGCATCTCCAGCACGGGAGCTAAAGTCTGATTCATGATCTTATGACCGCTGATTCATCACCTAATCAGGCTCGTTCGGTTGATGAGCGATACGAACAGTATCGCAAAGTTTGCTTGAGCCCATTCGCAGGGCTTCCTGATTAATCCGTGCCCGCAGGTTTGGGCCACTGGTCGCGCGGGACGTTGCGATACACGTCCTCCATCTTTTTATAGCCGTCCTTGATGACTGTCTCGGCGATGTTGGTCTTGTCGACGACGATTGGCTCAAGCAGGATGGAAGGGACGTTGATCTTCCCGTTATTGACGATCTGAGTGGTCTCGACTTTTTCGCGACGGGCCAAGGCGACTGCCGCTTCCGCCGCGCGGCTTGCAAGCTTGGCGACGGGTTTATAGACCGTCATGGATTGCGTGCCCGCGAGGATGCGCTGCAACCCCGCGAGGTCTGCGTCCTGGCCTGAGACCAGCACCTTTCCCGCGAGTTTCTGGCCTTCGAGAGCTTGAATGACTCCGCCGGCCGTTCCGTCGTTCGAGGCGACGACGGCGACGATATTGTTATTAGCCAAAGTCAAAGCGTTCTCCACATGGCGCAGAGCTTCGCTCGCCTGCCAATCGCGCGCCCACTGGTCTGCGACTATTTTGATGTCGCCTCGGTCGATGGCTGGCTGCAAGGCGTTCATCTGTCCCTTGCGAAAAAGAAGCGCGTTGTTGTCTGTGGGCGCTCCGCCGATCAAAACGTAGTTACCCTTAGGCGCACGCTCAAGCAGATAGCGCCCCTGCATCTCGCCGACCTTCTCATTATCGAAAGAGACATAAAGGTCTGGCTCGCTGCTGCGAATCAAACGATCATAGGCGATGACGGGCACGTTCTGTCGCTTGGCTGACTCGACGATAGAGGCCGCGACTTCGCCGTTATGTGGAACGACGACGAGCACATCTATGCCCTGCGTCAGAAGATTTTCGGCCTGCTGCATCTGCACCTTATCATCGCCGTCGGCGGCCTGTACGAAAACCTCCGCGCCCAACTCTTTGGCGCGCGCCACAAACAGGTCGCGGTCACGCTGCCAGCGCTCCTCTTTGAGCGTGTCCATCGAAAGCCCTATGCGCAACTGTCCGGTGCCAGGCTGACGGCTACCTCCGCCGCCGCCCTGGTCAGGGCCTGCGACACACCCCATGCCAAGAGCCGCAAAAATAATGACAGAGGCCAGCGTCAGGATTCGCGTAAATGTTTTCATCTTGATTAACCTTCGACTTGAGATTTTAGTTTTAAGCCCGAACAATTGACGGCCCGCGCGCCTCCTGTTCGATAGACAGCAATCAACGCCGCCAGAGAGAACAATACGCGCCCGTTGATCGAGCCCCGTTGGGACTGCAAAGCATCAGCAGCCGCAGCGTCGGGCGATCAAATCTTAGCCATACCAGTAATGCCGGATTTCTTTTTAGATCATACAGAATATGTCATGTTCAAGCCAGCCATATTAATTGAGTTCCCTGCGCATAGAGCCCAGCGCGCTCACCCCTTGGGAAGGGTGCGCTTCCCACCAGTCATGTTAGAGTGTAGACTTGTCGACTGTTGATAAGATCAGACGAGCCCCGGTCCGAAGCCGCTCTAGCGCTGAGCGGCTTTTCGGTTTTCTGTAGGGAGTCAAAAATGTCCGTCGTCGTAAAGCCCATCGCCATCTATTACGAGCACCCCGATTGGTTTCGTCCGCTGTTCGAGGAGTTGGACAGGCGCTCTGTCCCCTACGTGCGGATTGATGCCAGCCGTCACCAGTATGATCCGAGCGCGATTGCTAACGAGTACGCGCTCTTTTTTAATCGCATGAGCGCTTCGGCCTATCTGCGCGGTCACGCCAATGCTATTTTTCACACGCGCAACTTCCTCAAGCACCTGGAGCGCACGGGCACACGCGTCCTCAACGGGACGGAGGCTTTTAGTATTGAGACTTCCAAGGCATTGCAGCTCGGCCTGCTCGCTTCCCTTGGGTTGCCGTATCCAAGAACGCGCGTCATCAACAACGCGGCTGAAGCCGTCAATGCCGCGCGCGAGCTGCAATTTCCCGTCGTCGTCAAGCCCAACATAGGCGGACGCGGCGCAGGCATCGTGCGTTATGAATCGATGGAATCACTCGCGCGCTCGGCTGAAGCAGGGCTTGTTGAGCTGGGAATAGACAGCACGGCGCTCGTGCAGGAGTACATCCCTGTGCGTGGCGGTCATATCAATCGCGTAGAGACGCTCAATGGGAAGTATCTCTACGCGATCAAGGTTTTCACCTCGGGCGCGAGTTTTAATCTCTGCCCGGCGGAGATTTGCCAGACGGAAGACGGCGTTACAGCGGCAGGCGAGATGTGTCTGGCAGATGCGCCCCCTGCCGGACTAAAAGTTGAAGTCTTTCGTCCGCCTGCTGAAGTGATTGAAGCGGTCGAGCGGATTGCAGAGGCAGCCCGAATGGATATGGGCGGGATAGAGTACCTGTTGGACGAGCGCGACGGAGCGCTCCTTTATTATGACATCAACGCGCTCTCCAATTTTGTGGCGGACGCGCCGCGCCTTTTAGGATTCGATCCGCACGCGCGGCTGGTCGATTATGTGCTTGAGGAGGCAAAGAGATGCGCTACGGCTACTGGCTCCCGGTTTTCGGTGGTTGGCTGAGAAATGTCGAAGACGAAGGGATGGAGGCGTCGTGGGAATACGTCAGTCGTCTGGCCCGTCGCAGCGAAGAGATCGGCTATGACCTGACGCTGATCGCAGAGCTTAACTTAAACGACATCAAAGGCGCTGATGCTCCGTCGCTCGACGCATGGTCGACGGCCGCTGCGCTCGCCGCCGTGACAAAGCGCCTTGAATTGATGGTCGCCGTGCGGCCCACGTTTCACAATCCGGCGCTGCTCGCCAAACAGGCCGCCAACATAGATCACATCGGCGGCGGCAATCGCCTTTCGCTTAACGTCGTCTCCTCATGGTGGGCCGACGAGGCCAAAAAATACGGAGTCCATTTCGAGCAGCACGATGATCGCTATGCGCGCACGACCGAATGGCTGGAAGTCGTCGACCGCTTATGGAGAGAAGATCACTTCTCTTTCGACGGCGCTTACTATCGCGTTGAAGACGCAGTGTTGCAGCCCAAGCCCGTCAGCGCCCCGCGCCCTGTCATCTACGCGGGCGGCGAATCCGAAGCGGCCAAGCAGATGATCGCGCGCCTGTGCGATGCTTACGTGATGCACGGCGACGAGCCCGCGCGCGTCGGCGAAAAGATCGCGGATATGGAAGCGAGGCGAGAGCGTTTGGGCTTGCCCTCTATGAAGTACGGCGTGGCCGCTTATGCGATTGTGCGCGACACACAGGAAGAGGCGCAAAAAGAGTTGGAGCGCATCACGGACGTAAATCAATTCGCCGCCGGTTACGAGAATTATCAACAATGGCTCGCGGGCACGATGCTTGAACAGCACGTCTCGATTGAAGACTACTCGGTATCGAATCGCGGCTTACGATCCGGCCTCGTCGGCACGCCCGATCATGTTTCCGAACGCATTGCCCAATTCGAGGACGCAGGCTGTGACCTGCTGCTCCTGCAATGCAGCCCGCAATTGGAAGAGATGGAGCGTTTCGCCGCCAGCGTCATCAATCGTCGTCCAGCCCCGTCCGTCGTCTGACGAGCGAATTTAAGCAGGCCCGTCCTTTTCGTCCTGAAAAAATTAGCCGGATATTTGCTTTGACGCAGTTTTTTCGCAGAAACGGGCAAACTAATTGGCAAAAAGAACCATCTGAATCGCTTGCGAGCGGAAGCTATTTCCCCCTTTGGTCTTTAACCCTCAACAGCGTCGAAAATCAAACGTTACCTGGAAACACAGGCACGGGAGCGCCTCACGCCGTTTTAATACTCAGAGAATAGCCATTAATGTCTATTATCAAGGCCACACGCGCGACGACCATCTTGATGCTCTTTCTGCTGATGCCGCTCTCTGTTATCGCGCAGGATGCTGTGCGCGATGACACGCCGCCACAGCAAGGCAATCCGCTTGGTAGAGTCGAAATTCCGGATTCGGAAGAGACGCGCCGCTTCGTAGAGGAGCACTCGTTCAATAATCCGTCGTTTCGTCAAAAGCAGAGCGCAAGAGCGAACATTGAAACGACGCCTCTGGCCCAGGGCTCGAAACAGGTGCGCTTGATCTACCTTGTGCCGTCTGACAAAAGCATTCGCGCTGATTATCAGAACGCCATCGCCAACGCCATCTCTGAGCTACAAGTCTTCTACAGGAATCAGATGGGGAGCGGGTATGCTTTCTCGCTCCACTCGCCAACTGTTGAAGTTTATCAAACGACGCATACGGCCGCGTTCTACTCGACGGGCAATAACTCGCGGCCAGGCGGTTTCTGGGAAAGCGTGGTGGGTGACGGCTTCGCGCTCACAGGGGGCGGTTTTAATGATCCGAATAACCGCTGGATTTTCTACATCGACGCAGACCTCAGTTGCGGCCAATACACAGGCGGCACGTCCGGTGTGGCGCTGCTTCCCGCCAACGATCTGCGCGGGTTGACGCACCAACCCACCGTCCCGATTTGCCCCGGCGATCCATCGACGTTATTGAGCGTGAATCGTTGGATTGGCGGGCTAGGCCATGAGCTTGGGCACGCTCTTAATCTTCCACATCCGCCGGGCTGTGACAACGGCAACTGCACTGGCGGGCAGCACGCCTACAATTCTTTGATGTACGTAGGCTATGCCATCTATCCCAACACATACCTGCTCAATGAAGACAGAACAACGCTTCTGGCGGGCGGATTTTTTAACATTTTGAGCCTGGACCCCACGGCGCTCTACGAGATCAGCGGCCGCATTACCAACAGCGACAATACTGCGCTCGCCGGTGCGACCGTGACGATCAACGAAACGCAAAGCTCAGTTACTTCTGATGCGGACGGGAACTTCCATTTGACGGGCTTGCCCGCCGGCGGGAACTACAGCATCACGGTTGCTAAAGCAGGTTATCGTTTTACGACGCCGGGCGTGCTCTTTAATAATCTTGATCGCAACCAGATTGTGAATTTCAGCGGCACGACGGATCAAAGCGTTCTACAATTCAGCTCAGGAGCTTACAGCGTCAACGAGAGTGACGGCACGGCCACCATTACTGTCATACGCAGTAACAGCGTCGCTGGTAATGTGTCCGTCAATTATGTGGCCTCAGATACGGTAGGCCTTCAGAACTGTAACGTCTTTAACGGTCGGGCCTCTTCTCGCTGCGACTATGTCGGTGTGGTCGGCACGCTCAGATTCGCAGCCAATGAGACACAAAAGACCATCTCCCTTCCCGTCGTGGATGACACGTATCTGGAAGGCCCTGAGAACTTCTCGATCTCTTTGACAGCGCCGACAGGCGGGGCTGTCCTCGGCACTCAAAGCTCAGCTACCGTCACCATCACTGACAACGGCAATGACGGGCTAGGTCTGAGCAATCCGATAGATGGAACTAACTTCTTCGTCCGCCAGCATTACATAGACTTCCTCGGTCGCGAGCCTGACCCTGCTTCTGTCGGCTGGAACAACCAGATCAACAACTGTGTACCTGTGCAACCCTCTTGTGATCGCCTCTCAGTCTCGCAGGGCATCTACTCCTCACCGGAGTTCAAAGACCGTGGATATTTTATCTACAAGTTCTACTCTGTGGCTTTTGGAAGAAAGCCTACTTATGACGAGTTTGTGCTTGACCGTGCACGTGTCAGTGGATTTCAGACAGAGGCTGAGTTGGAGCAATCGAAGCTGGACTTCATCGCAGACTTTATGAGTCGTCCTGAGTTTGCTGTCTACAATGGGCTGACCAACGATCAGTATGTGCAGACGCTCTTCAATCTAACGGGAGTCTCACAGGTCACAGTCAACGGAGTAGCGATTAGTCTGACACAGATGCAGCAATCAATGAACACGGGCAAAACGCGAGCGAGAGTCTTAAGAGAGATGGTGGAGAGTCCCGAGGTCAGTAATAGATTCCTCGTCGAGTCAACCATCGTCATGCACTACTTTGGATACTTGAGGCGAGACCCGGATGCGGCCTATCAGGACTGGATTAATATCTACAACCAGACGGGAGACAGTCGCAATGTGACCAACGGGTTCGTCAACTCTCCGGAGTATCGCGCTCGTTTTAGTCAGTAACGGACGGGCCGATTCGATTAACTAAACCATAACGAGCGGCGGGCTCTATTCAAAATGAACCCGCCGCTCGTTTTTATATTCGATACAGGTAAGCTCTCTCAAAGGGCTCTAATCCAGCTTAGGGCTTTGAAAAGCGCAGGTTTATATTTGGAGACTGACTAGCAATCCTTGTATTCTTCCGTACAGACAGAGTTTCAAGTCAGTCTTTACTCTCTTGAGGTGGCGATACGCGAAAGGCGTTTAGAACTGTGCGCCGCTTGCGCCGTTGTAGCATGGTCGCTGGAATTGCTTGAATCATGGCTCTCCCTTCTTATCTTGGCATCTGCCCGTATTGTCAGTCGCGTGTGGCCGTGGCCGCTAAAATCTGCGTTAGCTGCGGGCATGTCCTGCGCGCAGGCGAGGTACAAAAGGCTGCCGAGGAGAAGGGTCTTTACAATCCTCCCGAGCGAAAGCCCGGCATACGTGGATGGTTCACCAATCGACGACGAGCGCCGCGCCATTCGGTTCAGCTCGAAACGCAGATTCAGCCTCGCCTGCTGATGAGCGTTTCATTCGCCGACGGGGAATCCGGCACGACGGAAGTCATTCCTTCCGTGAAACTGATCGGCAGTACGCGCAATATCAGTGAAACCGGATTGGCTGTTGTCCTCAATTCCCTGCGGATCGAATCCCGTCTTATCACAGACGAGGGCTGCAAGCTTCGCATCGTGCTTGATATTTACCCGCGCGGGTTGGTCGAGATGGAAGCCATTGCCGTGCGTTCGGAGCAATTGGAAGAGAAGGACGGCGGCTATCTGATCGGCGTTTGTATTACGGATATAAAAGACAGTGAGCGTACACGCTATCTGGAATATCTGGCGAGTCTCACCAATACACAGTCTGACCAACCGTCAGGCACGCAGGGTCTAACCTAAGACGCCTGCTGTACAGGAAAATCGGAGAGATGATGAAGCGTAACCTGATTCTTTTAATGCTGCTTATCATGACCATCGCCTTGGGCGGTTGTAGCTCGACGGGCACACAGACCACAGCGCCTAATGCGAATCAAAACACAGCTAATGCAGGCACGACTAACGCCAACACGGGTGGGTCGGCCGGTTCCGGGCCTCAGAACCAGGGGATAGGCGGGGGCGCACCCGTCAACGGCAACACCAGAGTCGAGCCGCCCGGAGTGGGTTCGAGCGGCAGCCTCAACTCTAATAAATAGAGAGTTGATCGGACAGAGTATCTATTGGTTCACTTTCAGAGCCTTCTGACAAAACATTTGCCCGGAAGCTGGCGGATCAGCTCGCGCATCTCCAAAGCCAGCAGCGCGCTCGATAGCTCTGAAACCGTCAGCTCGCTCGCTTCGGCCAATGCGTCTATATGCAGCGGCGTATCGGTCGAAAGCAGCTTGAAGACGGCCTGCTCCGTCCCTGTCAGACCTTCCGGCACGAGCGAAAGCTGTGCTGCCAGATTCTTCTCACCCTTTTTCCCTGCGGGCGGCAGAAGACGCGCGGCAATATCCGGCGGCAGCTCACCGACTACGTCCTGCCATTGCTGTATGAGCTTTGCGCCAGCGCCTTTGATCAGATAGTTCGTGCCAAACGAGTTGCGCGAAGTGATATTTCCGGGCACGGCCCAGACTTCTCTGTTTTGTTCCATAGCCATCCGCGCAGTGATTAAAGAGCCTGAGTTCTCTGCCGCTTCGACGATCAGGACGCCCAGGCTCAGACCGCTGATGACGCGATTGCGATAGGGAAAATTTTGCGGCGCGGGCGGCGTCCCTAGAGGAAATTCTGAAACGAGCGCGCCGCCCTCTCTCAGAATCTCTTCGGCCAGCTTTTGATGATCGCGCGGATAGACCTGATCTAGCCCTGTGCCCATGACGGCGATGGTGCGCCCGCGTGCTTCCAGCGCGCCACGGTGGGCCGCAGCGTCTATGCCGCGCGCCAGGCCGGAGATGATCGTCACTCCGCGCGAGGCCAGATCGCGCGCCAGCATCAAAGCGGTGTTCTGCCCGTAGGTCGAAGAGCGGCGCGAGCCGACCATCGCCACCGTCGGCTCGTCCAGACAAGCCTCCCAAGCGCCCTTCACATAGAGAGTGATCGGCGGATCGAAGATTTCGCGCAGCAGCGCCGGATAGATGCCGTCATCCAGCAGCAGAATATCCGCGCCGAGCGCACGCGTCTGCTCAATCTCTTCTGCTGCCTTCTCAAGCAGATCGCGCGCGATAATGCTCTCGATTGTCTCTGGTCGAAGCCTGATGCTTTCCAATTCGGCGCGCGAAGCATGAAAGACCGCCTCCGCCGATCCGAACCTTTCGAGCAGCGCGGCAGCCGCACGTGGGCCAATGCCCGGCGTCATGTTAAGTGCAATCCATTCTTTCATAAGGCCGTGAGGAAAAGAGTAAGGTAGTGAGTTCGGGTTGAAGAATACAGGATAAAGCAAAAACTATTCAACTTAGAATAGCTACGCTTTCATCCTTCATCCTCTGTTTTTTGGCGGAGGCGTGTAGGAATCGAACCTACCTGAGCCTGCTCTCACAGGCTCACAGACGGTTTTGAAGACCGGGCCGTTCACCAGAACAGATGCGCCTCCGCTTTTCATTTCAAGTGTGAGAGAAGCTACGAGACGGCGCGTCTAACTGTCAAGAGGCGCAAGCACTGCGCGGGCGCTGCTCCTCCTCGCGTCGAAGCTACACGATTTGCCCGCTCTGCTTCCGAAGCAATTAGTTTGCATTGGGAATTGTTTGACTGATTAGTCGCCGCCACATTACCATCATGCTCCGACATACTGAAGATTACGATGCAAGCATAAGGGAGTGAATTGACGATGGCAGAAGCGGAAGCGAAGACGCAGGACTCACGCGGCGAAACAACTAATGGTCTCGTGCAGTACAGGGTCGCGGACGGCGTTGCGCTCTTAACGCTGAATGATCCTCCGGCCAATACTTATACTTACGAGATGATGCAGGAGCTTGATCGCGCCATCCTCACCGCGCGCATGGACGAGGACGCGCATGTCATCGTCATCACCGGAGGCGGCGAGAAATTTTTCTGTGCGGGCGCGAACATACGCATGCTCACAGAGATGACACCCACCTTCAAATACTTCTTCTGCCTGCACGCCAACGAAACGCTCTCGCGTCTTGAACAGACTCCTAAGCTCGTCATCGCGGCTTTGAACGGCCACACGGTGGGCGGTGGGCTTGAGGTCGCGATGGCCGCAGACCTGCGCATCGCGCGACGCGGCGCGGGTAAGATGGGCTTGCCCGAAGTTTCCTTAGGCGTTTTACCCGGCACTGGCGGCACGCAACGCATGGTACGCATCGTCGGTAAATCTCGCGCCATCGAGCTGATGGCCACAGGCGAGCTGTTCGACTTCGAGCGCGGGCTGGAACTGGGCCTGATCGATCATATTTACGAGGCCGCAGACGCCACACAGTTTATGGAACAGGTGATGAATTACGCGCGCCAGTTTACCCTGCCCGGCAAGGCCGCACGCGCCGTCGGGCGCATCAAACGCAGCGTGCAAACCGGCGCGGAGATTCCATTCGAATACGGGCTGGCCCTTGAGCGCGAGCTGCAACAACAGCTCTTTCAATCCGAAGACGCCAGAGAGGGCCTAGACGCCTACGTCGAAAAGCGCAAGCCACAATTTAAAGGGAGATAAGTTTTCAGTAGTCAGTTTTCAGTTTTCAGGAAAAGCGACTCGCCTTTACTGAAAACTGAAAACTAAAAACTGAAAACTGATTACTTATGTACGAAAATATCAAAGTCGGTTATGAAGCGGGCGTCGCGACTATCACTCTTGACCGGCCAGAGAAGCTGAATGCGTTTGCCGGGCACATGCGGCGTAATCTGGCTGAAGCCCTGGAACGCGCGGCCAGCGCATCAGACGTGCGCGTCCTCATCATCACTGGCGCTGGGCGCGGCTTTTGCGCTGGCGCGGATGTCGCCTACATGGCGGAGCTGATGGAGCGGCAGGACGTTGACGAGTTCACGCGGCTCTTGAACGCCGGTCGTCGCGTGCTGACGACGATCAGAGAGATGACGAAGCCCGTCATCGCTTCCATCAACGGCCCTGCTTACGGAGCAGGCTTCAACCTGGCGCTCTGTTGCGATCTGCGCATCGCAAGCGAGTCGGCGTCGTTTAGCCAGTCGTTCGTCAAAGTCGGCTTGCATCCCGACTGGGGCGGCACATACTTTCTGCCGCGCGTCGTGCCGACCAATCTCGCCTGCGAGATGTTTTTTCTGGGCGATGCGATCAGCGCCGAGCGCGCCTTGCAACTCAACCTGGTCAACCGCGTCGTGCCGGACAATATGCTCGCGGCGGAAACGCACAAACTCGCCGAGCGACTTCGTGATGCGCCCTACAGATCAATCGCTGCGGCCAAGCATGCCGTTTACATGAGCGAGCATTCTGATCTTGAGCGTATGCTGCAATACGAAACGGAAGCACAGCTTCAATGTTTCCAATCAGAGGAAGCGCGAAAGCGCGTTCGCGCATTTTTAGAGAGGCGTGAGCCTAGATCAGGAACACGCTGAAAAACTTTCGCGCTGCCACAGGACTTTTCAAGCCTTGAAGCTCAAAGACAGGATTGCATTAATCACAGGAGGCGGGCGCGGGATCGGACGCGCCGGCGCGCTGGAGGTTGCGCGTGAGGGCGCACGCATCATTGTCGCCGCGCGCCCAGAGGCGGAGGTCTCGCGCGTCGCCGCAGAGATTCAACAGGGGTACGAAACTGTGGCGCTCTCTTTCGCCTGTGATGTCTCGGACAAAGAGAGCATCGAGCGCACATTCAAGGGCGTCGCAGAAAGGTTCGGTCGCGGCGTGGATATTCTGGTCAACAA
>DATLMN010000107.1:0-9360 GCA_035537255.1 Pyrinomonadaceae bacterium
TGAAAGATAAGGGATGATGGCGGAGGGATGAGGGATGACAGGCGTTGTGTGACTGATTCACTTGACCAGTTCACTCAATGATTCATCCCTCATCCCTCCGCCCTCATCCCTTATCTTTCATCCCTCATCCCTCATCCTTCATCCCTGCTTTTTCATCCTTCATCCTTTACAATACCTACGGTATGCGTGTTATCAGCGGTCGTCGCAAATCTGTGGTCTTTATCACGCTCGGCTCGTGTCTGGTGGCGTTGGCCGTGGCGCTCAACGTCGGCTGGATTCTGCTCAACTGGCGCGAGGTCGCGCTGCTCATCCTCGGCATCATCTTTTTCGTCGTCATCATCAGCGGGCTGGTGCTCAACACGACTTTTCTGGTCAGAGAGATTCGTCGCAACGAACAGCACGACGCTTTTATCAACGCCGTCACGCACGAACTCAAGACTCCCATCGCTTCCATTCGTCTTTATCTGGAAACTTTGCAGACGCGCGAAGTGGGCGAAGAGAAGCGGCGAGAGTTTTACGGCGTGATGCTGGCCGATAGCGACCGCTTGCTTCACACGGTCGAGCAGGTTTTGAGCGCAGGGCAGACGGGACAGCGCCGCCGCCGACTAAATGCTTCGACCATAGACCTCTCGGAGATGGTGCGCGAGAGCGTCGACCTGGCGCGCACACGTTACAACCTGCCAGCGGACTCGCTGCAATACGCCGCCCGTTTTAATCAGGAAGAGCGCCCGCTCGTTCACGGCGATATGGAGGAGCTGCGCGCCGCCGTCTCGAACCTGATAGACAACGCCATCAAGTATTCCGATCATGAGATCAACGTCTCCGTCGAGGTCGAAGCGCAGAAGGGCGACCCAGTCGTCGTGCGCGTGCGCGATCAGGGCGTAGGCATTCCACGCGCGCAGCTCAAGCGCATCTTCCGCCGCTTTTATCGCGCGCCGGGCCTCGTCATAGGCCGCGTGAAAGGGACTGGCTTAGGACTCTTTATCGTTCACTCCGTGGTCAGAAAACATGGCGGGCGCGTCTTTGCCGAAAGCGCAGGTTTGGGGCAGGGCAGCACCTTTACGATTCAACTGCCGAGGGCGCAAGTGTGATGAAAGCCCTTGTGCTGATCGTAGAGGACGAGCAACATCTGGCCGACGGCCTGCGCTTTAATCTTGAGGCCGAAGGATACAAGGTCGAGACGGTCAGCGACGGCGAATCCGCGCTCTCTCGGCTCACCACAGAAGGGGGCGCGCGTTTCGATCTGGTCATCCTGGATGTCATGCTGCCGGGCATCGACGGTTTTACTGTCGCGTCGGAGCTGCGTCGTGGCGGACAGTTTGTGCCCATCCTGATGCTGACCGCGCGCGGTCGTCCCGAAGACGTGCTGCGTGGCTTCGAGGCAGGCGCGGACGATTATCTTCCGAAGCCGTTTGAGCTGTCGATCCTGGTCGCACGCCTGCGCGGTCTGCTGCGACGTTCTCGCTGGTCTCAAGATCAAACATTGGCCCAGAATGACGGCCAATCGTCGGAGGCTCAAGCAGGAGAGACAAAAGCGAGCGCGAGTCGCAGTGATGCGGCGCTGCAAAGCCCCGATGATCTGTTTAGCTTTGACGGGAAGACCATTGATTTCGGCGCGTTGGAGATTCGTGTCGGGGAGCGCACCGTGCGTTTGACCCTGATGGAAGCGGAGCTTTTACGTTATCTGATCAGGCACGCGGGCCGCGCCGTCTCGCGCAAGGCGATGCTCGAAGACGTGTGGGGTCTGCGCGAAGACACGGACACGCGCGCCATAGACAATTTTATCGTCCGCCTGCGCCGCTACATAGAGGACGAACCCGCAAAGCCCAGACACCTTTTGACCGTTCGCGGCGTCGGCTATCGCTTCTTGGTTGACTCAAACAGCTTCTCCGGCTGACCTCGTCATGTAAGTCTCTGTAAGCCTTCACTCGCACCGATTCATTTATAGTTTTGCCTGCGCGTATAGCTATGCGGATAGCATGTGTCTACTAAAGAGGACACGCCCGGCGCTCCTTACCTGATGAAAGATAAGGTTTCTCTCGTCAATACTAAAGTGCGACGGGCGGCGTGCATCGGGCATGATTGTTGCTGTATGTGCCCATCGGACTTAGTGCGTGGGCAATCTCTTAACGCTGGCCTTAAGATCGCTCACACTACCTCACAGGCCAGCCAAGGACACGGAGTCTCGATGTAGCATCCGTCCCACGACCATCTAACCCCTTTCGGCCTCACAACCGCAAACTGCGTTCGATTGTCTCATCAAAACACACACTTTCCGGAGGTTAACTATGCTTAGCGACATTAAACTTGACGGTGATCTGGTCGTCCTCGAAGGGACGCTCAAACTGGATGACATTGCCGGTAAAAGCTCTGAGTACATCAGGATCAACGAGGCCCGAATGAAGCGCGCGTCAATCGGCGTGCTGACGGGCGATTTCGGAATCGGGATGGATGAACTCCTGTGTAAAGCGCGCAAACTGATGTTCTTCAATCCGAAGGTGAAGGATACGGATAAAAAGACGGGCATTGCTCTTTCGCACATGCCGGATACGGATACGCTGGTCATCAACGAAGGCGGCGGCTATGCGGGCGGCGTGCGCCTGGAGGGCAGTGGAGTCGGCCTGCTTGTCTCCAATGATCTGCAAGTTGGAGGCAAACTGCTGGTCGTCAATCAGAATGTGAAGGTTGATTTGGCCGCGCTGGTCTTTAAGCTTCAACAGGAGATCGCAGACCTCAAAAAGCAGGTCGCACAGTTGAAGCATTAATGAGCGCGCATCATTCGCGCGGACGGGCTGGCGCGCACAGGTTACGCGCCCGCGCGCCGACTCACTCTATCACCCACCGGCAAGACGTGAGGGGGCTCTTCCGGCTTATTCGTGGAGGACTTGACCTATGTGCGAACCCGTAAATAGTCCGATCTGTAAAAAGTGGAGTGCCCTGGGCGGCGAGAGCGTGCTCGGCGCAAGCGACGGCATGCCCGAACTCGTCCTGGACGGAGCAGCGACTGTGCAACGCTTCGAGAAGGGCGTCATTTTTCTGACGAACGACTTCGGCGCGGTGTGGATCTCAAACTCTATTTTCAGTTTGTGGCAGACGCTCGTCTCCGCGCCTTCTCTTCCGGGCAGCGCCGACGGCCTGCAAAAATATCTGGGTCGTCCCGTGAAGGATACCTTTACGCTGCCCGACGGCAGTGAAGCGGCCTACTTCGAGCGCGGAATGATCTACTTTAGGAAAGAGATTCAGGGCGAGATTGACCTCTCGCGCAAGTGCGTCGTCTATGGCGAGATTTATGACAGATACAAACTGCACGGCGACATCGCCGGCTCGTTAAGTGTCCCGCTCACCGGCACCGGCATCAACGCGAGCGGCGGCCTCGAAGCACATTTTGACGGCGGCAGTATTTACTGGCTGGAAGGGGTGGGCATGGGTATGGTCGCAGCAGAGATTCGCGACTATTGGAACAGCTTGGGCGGCGTGACCGGAGAGCTGGGTCATCCAATAACGGATCATGAGTTTGTCTTAAAGGACGGCCAAATGGTCGGGAACTTCAGCCGCTTTCAGAACGGCGCGATCTACTGGAGCGAGCAGACGGGCGCGTGGGATGTCAGAGGCCCGATCCTCAAAGCCTGGGAAGAGACGTTCGGCGGCGCGACCGGCGATTTCGGTTTTCCCATTTCGGGCCAGCAGACTTCGCTCAACTCCGGCAAGATTTTTAATAATTTCCAGCACGGCGTCTTTGTCTGGGACGAAAAGGCTCCGCTCGAAAAACGCGGGCTGGCCGTCAAGCGATTGGAGTTCTACATCCAGCGTTTTACGGTTACGGACAGCGACGAAGTGGGCAGCAGCGGCTTGCAAGTCTACGTCATAGCAAACGTCGGGACGAACTCAGGGCCGATCTTCAAGCGTCGTATGCCGGTGAGCGGTTATTACAAGGCGGAAGTAAATGTCAAGCGCAACGTTCCGATTCCGGGTTTCACAAAGGGCCAGACGGCGGTGGCGTTTGACTTTCAAGGAAGAGAGCACGACTCAGGCCCGGACGATGCGCTGGGCCGCATCATAGGGCTTTACAATGTGGACAACGGCTGGTTCTTGGATAAGGGGCTAGTCAAGTTTAATGACGGTGACTTTAACATGGTCTGTGGCATGCGACAGCCCGGAACGCCGATTGATCCGAACCAGTCTCTGCGCGCGCAGGGCGGCGTTTGGAGCTTTGAAAACTTCAACACCGACGACCTCTCGAAAGAACAATACGCCGACACCTATAGCGACATAGACGCCGGAACGCTGATTAACATCAATCCCGCGACGTGGGTCAACGAAACCTGGGAGGCGATCTTTTACAAGCTCGTCTATGACGATATGGCGGAGAACGGCAACTGCTTCGGGATGTGCCTCGAATCCATCTACGCTCAGGTCGGTCGTTCTTTCTTCACCGAGCCGATCTTCAATCACACCGCAGACGAACCGGGCTTAAAAAACGAGATCAATATTAAGCACGGTTATCAGGCGGGCGCGAGCCTCATAAATTGGTTCGTCAAACAGTTTGGGACCGGGAACACGCATGACCCTGTCGATGTCTTCGAGAAATCGCAGGAGGCATACGAGCGCGGCGACTATCCTCTAATCTCCATCAGCAACAGCTATTTTGCTCCGGGCGGGCACGTCGTGCGCCCCTATGCGTGGCGGAAGCTGACGCCGACCCATTGGATCATGCTCGTGGCGAATCCCAACTACGTGCCAGAAGGTGGAACACCTCCGGACTCAGTCCGACCGGACGACGCCGAAGGGTGCATCATACACATAGACCGGCACGAGCTTGGGATTAACAGTAAATTCCGTTTCGAGATGAATCCGGGCGAGGTCTGGGAGGGCGATGAATGGTTAGGCGGACGCATGCACTATATCCCTTACTCGGAGCTTAGCACCACGCCGCGCACGCCCGGCCACGAAGTGCACGCGCTGCTCAACGGAGGAGTAATCGTGATCCTGGGCAACGCCGGTCAATCGCACCAGCTTTCAGACAACTCGGGCAATACTTTCTACGAATCGGATTTGGAAAGCCCGCCGACACAGTGGCAGGAGATTCGCCGCGACGGCAACACCTTGCTCGGCGACGTGGCGCGGATGCCAATGTTTGGCGGAGGCGGTAAGCCCGTCCCGGAAATCTATTTCGTCCGCGATACCGTCACCACACTTCAACACCGTATCGCTCCGCGCCCGGAAACGCCGCCGGATGCGCCCTACCACTGGCTGATGCGTTCGCCCGCGTTCTCGGCGGCGATTGCTTTGGAGGCTGCTTCCGCCATAGAGGACTCGATCAGTATTGAGCGCAGCGGCGCTTCTGCTCGGTCACTCTCGCTCACGCTCTCGCCGGAGGGTGCGCAACGCAAAGCCGAGCTATGGCTTTCAGGCTGGCGTGGTCTGGAACTGGAAAACAAATTCTGGTTTCGCTTACACGAACTCTCGCTCTCGCCAAAGCAGACGATTGACCTGCGCTTGAACGAGGCCGGGCGCGAGCTGGTGCTCAGAAACGACGGGCCGGAAGTGACCTGCCAGGTCTCCATCAGAGATTCCAATACGCGCGAAGTGCTGTTGGAATCCGGCAAGGTCACGCGGATACGTCCCGATTGGGAGCATCCCGATCAGCCCTGGGTCGTAGAGAAAGCGCACGATAGCCTGCGACATTTTATGGAGAGCCGAGGGTTGCCGCCACAGCAAGGCATTCGCGCTTACTATCCATCCGCAGAGAGCGTGCGCGAGTTGATTCAGGCGTAGAGACTAAGGCGGCGACGAAAGAGGCTACTAAAGAGTCAACTAAAGCGGCGACGTGTGTCGCCTCCTCCTTTGCCTCACACTTTAGCTTCGAGCATACAGGAAAGAGACTGTTGGTCGCGACCGCCACCAACAGTCTCTTTCCTGTATGAGCGCGCACAGTCTGCCCGATTACTTTGCAATCAAAACGCCTGTGACGGCCTCAATCCACCAAAGCCTGCGCGCTGGCCTCTGCTGTTGCAGAGCCCCTGTCGGCGCAAGAGTTGTTCAGCCCTTCAAACTTAATTTATAGTAGTTGCCAATTCATACGCAGGATCGAGCGAACGCGGGGCTAGGCTGAATCGGAGGCTTGCCATGAACGACGAGAGTACCCGGACAGAAAATGTGGCCGATGAAGATCGGCGCACAGAGCAGAGCAGAGGCGTCAACCAACACAGCCACTATACTTCGGACGAGGAAGACCTCGACCGGAGCCGACAAAATCTGCGTGACCATTCCGATCAGCCCTCTAACGGCAAGCAGACCAGCCGAGATGATAGCGCCGACTTAAAATCCGTTGACACGACGAACGCCGCACAGAGACGCGCACAGCCGCCGGAGGATTTCACCGGCATCGAGGTTGAGCCCGTGCGCGAAGTCGCGGGCGGCATACCGGCCATTCTGTCCACTGCCAAATACGCCTGGCGCGAGATGGGCGCGCTACGCAGCCTGAAACTACTTTCCGAGCTTAATCAGAAGGATGGCTTTGATTGTCCGGGCTGCGCCTGGCCGGACCCGTTGGAGCGCGCCGCGACGGAATTTTGCGAAAACGGAGCCAAGCATGTCGCCGACGAAGCGACAACCAAACGTCTCACCCCGGAGTTTTTTAGTGAGTGGAGCGTAACGGAGCTATCACGTCAGACGGACTTCTGGCTGGGCCAACAGGGACGCCTCACAGAGCCTTTGGTGCTGAAGCGCGGGAGCGATCATTACGAGCCCATCGGTTGGACACAAGCGTTCTCTATGATCGCAGGTGAATTAAACTCTCTAGCCTCTCCTGACGAAGCTGTTTTTTACACCTCCGGGCGCACCAGCAACGAGGCGGCCTTTCTCTACCAACTCTTCGTCCGCCAGTTCGGGACGAACAACCTGCCTGACTGTTCCAACATGTGTCACGAGTCGAGCGGAGCGGCCCTGACGGAAACCATCGGCATAGGCAAAGGCACAGTCACCCTGGAAGATTTCGAGTTGGCCCAACTGATCATCGTCATCGGTCAGAACCCGGGCACGAATCACCCGCGCATGCTGACCGCCCTGCAAGCAGCGAAGAGAAACGGATGCCAGATCATCCACATCAACCCGCTGCCGGAGACCGGCTTGAATCGCTTCAAGCATCCGCAGGAAGTCTTAGGCATGATGGGCCATGGCACTCAACTCGCAGACCTCTTTCTGCAAGTGCGTATCAACGGCGATGTCGCGCTTCTGAAAGGGATTACAAAAGAGGTGCTCGATGAAGAGGAGCGCCGACCCGGAGAGGTTCTGAATCAAAGCTTCATCGAAGAAAAGACCGCAGGGTTTGCGGAGTTCGCGCGCTCTCTCAAAGATTCTGACTGGGAAGAGATCGTCGCGCAAAGCGGCATCAGTCGCGAAGAAATCAAAGAAGCGGCACGGATGTTTATCAACTCCGAGCGCACCATCTGTTGCTGGGCGATGGGACTGACGCAACACAAAAACGCCGTCGCCAACATACAGGAGATCGTCAATCTGCTGCTGCTGCGCGGGCAGATCGGAAAAAAGGGCGCGGGTGTGTGTCCCGTGCGCGGCCACAGCAATGTGCAGGGCGATAGAACGATGGGCATCTGGGAACGCCCGACAGAAGCTTTCCTGGACAATCTCGCGCGCCAGTTCCAGTTCGAGCCGCCGCGCGGTCACGGCTTCGACACAGTCGAAGCGATTCGCGCGATGCACGATGGACGCGCCGCTGTCTTCTTCGCGCTCGGCGGGAATTTTCTCTCGGCCACACCCGACACAGAGTTCACGGCTGAAGCTTTGAGTCGCTGCCGCTTGACCGTACAGGTCTCGACCAAGCTCAACCGCGCGCACCTCATCACGGGAGAGCAGGCGCTTATCCTGCCCTGTTTGGGCCGCACCGAAGCGGATGTCCAGGCGAGTGGGCCACAATTCGTCACGATGGAAAACTCCATGGGCATCGTTCATCGCTCGCAAGGCAAATTGAAGCCTGCCTCCGAACATCTGCTGAGCGAGACGATGATCGTCGCTCGCCTGGCCCGCGCAACTCTAGGCGAGCGAAGCCATATCGATTGGGAAAAGCTCGGTGGGGATTATGATTTGATACGCGAGCAGATCGCCAAAGTTATTCCGGGCTTCGAGGATTACAACCAACGCGTGCGCGCCGACGGCGGCTTTTACCTGCCGAATCTGGCGCGCGACGGCGTGTTCAAAACCTCTACCAATCGGGCCAACTTTACCGTACATGAGTTGCCGCGCCACGCGCTTTTGCCCGGACAGTTCATCATGATGACCATTCGCAGCCACGATCAATTCAACACGACCATCTACGGTCTGGATGATCGCTATCGCGGCATCTACAACGAGCGGCGGGTCGTGCTGCTCAACACGGAAGACATACGCGAAGCGGGCTTACGTGAGCGACAGGTGGTCGACCTCGTCAGCCACTTCGAGGGCGAAGAGCGCGTGGCCAAGAGCTTTCTTGTGATACCCTATTCGATACCGCGCGGCTGCGCCGCCACCTATTTCCCGGAAGCAAACGTGCTCGTCCCCATCGGCAGCGTCGCAGAGAAAAGCAATACCCCCGCCTCCAAGTCCGTCATCATCAGCATCAGGCCGTCCGGCGAGAAGGCTATGAAAAATGATTTAGCTCCGTAGGAGCTACGATGTTTATAGTTTATGAGTAATGAGAAAGTACCTAGCTCCGTAGGAGCGACATGTCATAGACACGATCACATGTCGCTCCTATGGAGCTTAATACTTGATTGAGGCGACTGACTATAAACATCCTCGCTCCTACGGAGCTTTCTTTGTCTTGCTGACGTAAGGATTATCGCGAATCCAGAAGCGCCATGGCTTGGTAACGAACTCGCCTGCGTAGTCAATGCCGACGCGTGGGCCAGCGATGATCTCACTTTTCGCGACGCTTCCGTCGCCCTCTTCAATCCAGATTAGATTGCCGCGCAGGTCTGCGCGATTGTGTCGGCGATCAATGCCGAGCGCGGCGCAGAGCTTGCCCGGCCCGTTGGTCAGGCTGCGGTCGTCTTTGACCGCTCGACGCGCGCGCATCACTTCTATTCCTTCCAGAGGCTCGACGGCGCGCACCAGCACGGCGTGCGGGACACCTGCGATACCTGTCACGACGTTGAACTGAAAATGCATGCCGTAGATAAAGTAAACATAGGCCGTGCCGCCGCGAGCAAACATCACGTCGGTGCGCGGCGTGCGCCGATTCCCGTAGGCGTGCGAGGCGCGGTCTTCAGGAGCCATGTAAGCTTCCGTCTCGACGATGCGCCCGCAGACGCGCCGCCCTTCAGCGTCTGGCACGACGAGGCGTTGTCCCAGAAGCTGGCGCGCGAT
>DATLMN010000108.1:0-25165 GCA_035537255.1 Pyrinomonadaceae bacterium
AATAGTTACGATCCGCGTGCGTGCCAGTCGAGGTCGCCGTCCAGCGGTCCAGGTTTCGCATCCAATCATCAGCCGCCGCCAGGTAAATCGCACTGGACGCCTCGTCATTGTTTCGCCGGGCGATGTGTGCGGCGCAAACCAGTCCGGCGATCTCCGCCGCGATGGTCGAGGGTGAATAACCCGTCTCCTCTTCCCATCGCTCCTGCCCCGTCATTGGGCCGTGACGAATCAAAAAATCCGCCGCAAGCTTGACGTGCTTCGTCCATGTCTCTTTATCAGCTCGATCCAGTTGAAAGGCAAGGATGAGCGGATAAGCGACCTGATCCATCTGTATCCCGCCGTAGAACTGTCTGCCGTCGAGCCAGGAGTTCTGCGGAAAGCTTCCGTCCGATTTTTGCTGAACCGTAAACAGGTAATCGAGCGCACGGCGTGCAGCCGCAGTGTCGCCCATCGCCATAAAGGCCGTCGCCACTTCGTAGAGGTCGCGCGCCCAGACCAGATGATAGCCGCCGACGTTCGCTTCGTTGGCATTTGGCCCACCGCCCCAGGGCGCTGTCAGCGATGCGATCATCGCGCCCCTGTGCGTCTTGTCCTCGTGCGCCTTCAAGACCATCGCGGCCATCAGGTATTGACGCTCGTACTCAGGTGCGACTCTTTGCAGACCGGAGATATATTCGTGCCAGCCCGCTTCGTATTCCAATCTCGCCTCATCAAAACCTTTACTGAGTGAAGCGCGCGCGTTCTTTAAGGCTTCCGCTTTATCCCTGCCAAACCCCAGCGCGAGCGTAAAGGTATCGTTCGATGCAACACGCGCCAACTGGACGACGTTGCCATCGTTTGCTCGCGCGTAACCGTTCTTGATCTCGCCCGTCGCACGTAACTCTTTGAGACCGTCGCTCGTCCCAAGATAACCGTTCGTGATGCGGTCAAAACGCGTGCTCACCAGAAGGGCTGAAGCTTTGTCCACTTCGGAAGAGAGGAGCGCGCCGTCTTCCGTCCAGGCAGTGTCGTGCCGACCGCTATTGTTCAGAGAAGGATCATAATAAACGTAAAGAGAGTATGGCCCACCTTTGAGCTTTCTGAACCGCACGTCTATCAGAAGAGTACTGCGCTCCGGGTCGACCGTATAAGTTTTCGTCAGCGTGTACGCGCCGCTCAGTGCCGTGTTCGTCTGGCGAAACGAGAGGGCGCGCGCGTCTAAAATCTCTATGCGGTGGCGTGTGTCTTTAGTTTCGACCTCGACGCGCCTTGAATTGTCGCTCACGACGACGAACTGAAGCGTCTGCACATTGGCGACATCGACGGTCGGGTAATAAACCTCCGTGAGCGCGCCGCCCGCGAGCGTAAACCAGACCTTTGATTCAAACGTGTTCGATGTGCCGACGGCGTCCTTTCCGGCGCTGGCCCAGTGCGCGTCCGCTCCCGGAGCGCCCGGCGCTTCTTGACCGCGCGTCGCCTGCCCCTTCACCTCGACCGTGGAGCAGAGTAGAAGGACGCAGGCGATAAAGAGAGAGTTGAGCGTCAGGCTGATTGCGCTTCTCCGGCGTCATCAAGCTGAACAAACGGGTCGGCTGATTCTTCGACGGACGAGTGCTCACCTGCGGGCCTGTTCAAGCTTGGCCGTCCGAAGGTCTTGCCTTGTCCGAGGGGGAGATCAGCGGATGTAAACAGTCTGATCGATGACCTAAGCTTAACAGAGCAATGCCGGATATTTCCATTGAATTTTTCATCTTTCAGTGCTAACGTGTCGTCACGTTCCCCGACAAATTGTTACTTGCTGAAAACGTTGAAGGCGGCGCGCTAGCGCAGGCTTTCTACGGCGGGCCAACCTATTCCGTAGCCGGGATTAATCGTTTAAGAAGAAGTGATCGTTTTCCGACTCCGCATGCGGCAGCGCATCACTCGCCAGTAATGTGATCTGCGCCAAGTGAGGATACCAGTTCAGGAGACTCAAGCTATGCGTCACACATTCAAGCTCTCTCTGCGCTTTATCGTCTGCGGCCTGCTCATGTTGTGGATGGCGTCCACAGCCAGCGCGCAGTTCAGGGCAGGCGTGCAGGGCTCTGTCACAGACCCTGCGGGCGCAGTCGTGCCGGGCGCGACCGTGACCCTGATTAATAAAGAGACGACCAAAGAACAGCAGACCACGGCGAGCGATAACGGGTTTTACCGTTTCTCGAATCTAGCGCCGGGCAATTACACGCTCACTGCCGAGCAGGCCGGTTTTAAAAAACAGGTGATCGAAAATGTGACCATCAACGCAGAGAACGTCGAGGGCGTTGACATACAGCTTGAGACGGGCGTGGTGACAGAGACTGTGACGGTGACGGACGAATTGACCCCGGCGCTTGAGACGGAGAACGCCAATCTCAACAAGGCGATAACGACCGCCGAGATACGCCGCCTGCCGCAGTTCGGGCGCGACCCTTATGAGTTGACGCGGCTCACGCCCGGCGTCTTTGGCGAGGGCGCTCGCGGCGGCGCTGGCGCGGCGCAGAATCTTCCGAACTCAACGGGGCCGGGCGGCTCTAATCGCGCCATCTTTCAGACGGAGAATCAGGTGCAGATTTCCGCCAACGGCCAGAGAGTTTCCGCTAACAACTACCAGATAGACGGGACGAGCGTAAACAGTCTGACGCACGGCGGCGCGGCGGTCGTCACGCCGAACCAGGAATCCGTCAGAGAAGTGCGCGTCATCGCCAACTCTTATTCGGCGGAATTCGGGCGCAACTCCGGGGCGCAGATTCTGGCCGTCTCGCAGAACGGCACGAACGATTTTCACGGCAGCCTGTTTCTCAAGAACAACAGTCCGGGCCTTAACGCCTTTAATAAGTTCGGCGGGCCTGGCGCTGCGCCCATACGCGTCAACCAGCGCGTCAATCAATTCGGCGGCAGCCTCGGCGGGCCTATCTACCTGCCCAGATTCGGCGAGGGCGGTCGCTCAGTCTTTAGCGGCAAGAACCGCGCTTTTTTCTTTATCTCGTACGAGGGCCTGCGTAGTAACAGCACGGAGACCTCTACCAACAGGCTCGTGGAGACTCCGCAGTACAGGGCGCTCATACAGCAACTGCGTCCCGGCAGTATAGCGGCGGCAATTCTCGGATCGGAGGGCGCTGCCCCGCGCATCGCCGCCATTGTCCCGGCCACCTGCGTCTCGGCTGGCTTCAACGCGGGCAACTGCCAGCAGGTTCCCGGCGGTCTGGACATAGGCTCTCCGGCGGGAGCGACCGGCCAATACTTAAGCTTCGGCAATTTACAGGGAGGCGGATTCGACGGCATCCCTGATGTCCTGCTGGCGCAGTTCGCTTCACCTAATATCAGCCGTGGCAATCAATACAATGCGCGCTTTGATTTCAATATCAACTCGAACAACACGCTCGCCTTTAGTCTCTATTACACGCGCTTCACAGGGACGCAGGGCGACGTGGACGGACGAGCGCGTCCGATGGCGGATGTCACGACCGAACCGGCTAATACGTTTGGGACGCTGACCTACACGCGCGTGCTCTCCGCGACGATGGTTAACGAAGCGCGCATCAACGCTACGCGCTTTGCCTTTAACGAGATCGAGTCCTCCGGCACGACCAACTTCGGTATTCCGCGCATAGAGATTGAGACGCTGCCCGGCGACCGCATCAGGTGGGGCGCGCCTTATTCGGAGACGACTCCGGGAATTTTCGCGGAGAACACTTTCGAGTTCCGCGATACGTTGAGAAAACTCTACAACGATCACGCCTTAAGCTTCGGCGTAGAGATACGCAAGGAGCAGGACAATAATAATCTTATCGGCGGCGCGCGTCCGCTCTTTACCTTCGGCGGCCTGTTCAACTTCGCCAACGACGCGCCGCTCTTTTATCAGATCAACGCAGACCCGCGCACGGGCGGGCCGCCCGCCACGCAGCGCTATTTCCGCAGCAACACCTACGCCCTCTTCGTGCAGGACGACTGGAAGTTCCGGCCCAACGTGACGTTCAATCTGGGCTTGCGCTACGAATACTTCACTCCTCTAAGAGAAACGGAAGGGCGGCTGAGCAACTTTATCCGCAGCACAACGCCCGGTCAGGAGTTGACCGGCGGGCGTATTACGACGGGCAGCGAATTTTATCCGCCTGATCGCAACAACTTCGCGCCGCGTCTTGGTTTCGCTTACAGCCCTAAGATGTTTGAAGACAAATTGGTCATCAGAGGCGGCTTCGGCATCGCCTACAACCGTCTGCCCGTAGTGCTCTTCGCCAACGCGCGGGGCAATCCGCCTTTCCAGGCGCGTTATACGATCTGCTGCGGCACGTCTGCGGCGGATTTCCAGACTCCGTTTGCGGGCGGGCAGATTCTCTACGCACTCGGCGCAAACAATACGCCGTTCAGCTATCCGACTAACCCTGCGCTGATACTGACATTCGATCCGGCCACAGGAATCCCGACCAACACGCAGGCCGGAACGAAGCAGGTGGAAATCTACGGCGCGCCGCCGAATGTGCCGACTCCTTATGTCTACACCTACTCGCTTGAAGGTCAGTACAGTCTGCCGGGCAATCTCACGGCGGAGGTGGCCTACCAGGGCAGCGCGAGTCGTAAGCTTGTGCGTCTGGTCAACCAGAGATTTCTTTATGCGAATGATCCCAACAGTTTCTTCGCTTCGGCAATCTTCTTCCCGACGCCTGACACGACTGCCAGCTACAACGCGCTGCTCGTGCGTCTCTCGCGCCGCTTCTCCAACGGCTTCCAGTTCGATACCAACTATCGTTGGAGTAAGAGCATAGACGTGGTCTCAAGCGAAGAGATCGGCGCTCCGACAAATCCGACCTATCCGCTCGACCCGAAACAGGAGCGTGGGCCATCGGACTATGATGCAAGGCACTACTTCGTCGCATCGGGGCTGTGGGACTTGCCATTCTTCAGGACTCGCAGAGATTTGGCCGGAAAGATATTGGGCGGCTGGCAGGTGAACGGTATCCTGACTTATCACACGGGCTTTCCCTGGACGCCTGTGATCGGCAACTGTCCAAGCAGTAACAGGCCCATCATTTGTCCCGCTCGTCCAACAGCCTACTTCGGCGGCGCTGGCGACGATACTTCCAACGAAGCCTTTATCACAGGCAGCAACTTCCCCGGCGGCAGTACGGCGTTCTTCTCAACGATAGGAGCGACGGGGGCTGCGGGGACACCCGTGGCAGGGCTTCTGCCGGGCATAGGGCGCAACTCATTCCGTGGGCCGCGCTATTTCCAGGTAGACATGAGCACGGCCAAAAAGTTCGGGATGCCAAGCTTCCTCGGCGAAGGAGCTTTCTTCGAGATCAAGGCGAACTTCTTCAATATTTTCAACATTCTGAATCTGCAATCGTTCGGCTTCAACACCGCCAGCACTCAGATCGGCAATCCCAACTTCGGAATCGCCGAGAAGGGACTGGCCGGTCGAGTCATCGAGATTCAGGGGAGATTCAGTTTTTAGAAAGGCTGAAAGAGCAAGGATGAAGGCGGAAAGATGAAAGATTGGCAACGTTGATTGAATCATTCAATTAACGTCACCACATTTTCATCCTTCATCCCGCATCCTTGCTCTTTATGGTTCGTCGGGTCGTTGAGTATTTGTTGAATCGTTAACGACGCTCTCCATGTCATCGTCTCGCCCGTGGGTCTTTCCCTGTTCATCCAGCCGCTTAAAGATCGCCAGCTCACGCTCGGCTTCATCTTTTCTCTTGAGGCGCGAAAAGGCCATGAACAACTGGTAATGCGCGCCGGGGTTTGTGGGCTTTAGCGCAGCGCTACGCTCAAGGACGGGAATCGCTTCCTCTAGTCGTTTCGCTTTCACAAGTAGACGGCCCAGATCGTAATGAGCGTAAAAATGTTTGTCGTTGAGTAAGACTGCGCGGCGCAGCAGGGCTTCAGCCTCTTTGTAATCGCCTCGCTCGCCGACGATAAAACCGAGTTGGGCCAACGCGTCGAAATTATCCGGCTGAAGCGCGAGCATCCTGCGCAGAGCAGCTTCCGCCGCGCCGTAATCACCTTTCGCGCGCGCCGCTATGCCGACGAAATAGTTCAGCTCCGCCACTTCCGGAAAGCGTTGCTGCGCGCGAGTGAAAACTTCCAGCGCCTGACCGGGAAGCTTGAGCAGCAGATAGACGCCGCCGAGCCGTATGTAATAGATCGCCTTAGAGGAATCCAGCGTGAGTGCGCGCTCATAAAACTCCTTCGCACCTTCTATTCGCCGATTCTTTCTCAGCTCCTCGCCGAGCACAAAGTTTACTTCCGCGAAGTTGGGGCGCAAGGCAAGCGCCCTTTCCCAGTAACCGGCCGCCGCATCCGATTGCCCGCGCGCAGAAGCAATCAATCCCAGATAGTAGAGCGGTTCGGGAGACTTGTCGGAGAGTAACGATGCCGCTTCCAGACGGCTGGCGGCTTCGTCAAGACGATGAGAGTGATAAAGCGCTACGCCTAGATTGAAGAGCACCTCAAATCTATTCGGGCTTAAAGCGTTCGTGCGCTCCAACAGATTGATGGCGCGCGCGTACTCCTTTACTTCCGTTAGCAAGAGGCCGAGGCTGAAAAGAAGTCGCGGGTCATCACCCGCCGCGCGCTCGATTGCGCCTGCAAGTCGTGCAGCATCCTCAAGGCGTCCGGCGCGCAGGTAAGCGCTCGCGAGCGCCAGCAGAAGTGACGGGTCGCGCCGCTTTAGTTCTTCATCCGTTCCAGTGCCCGCTCCTCTCTCAAGCAGTGGGATGGCCCGCCTGTAATCACCGCGCGCAGCATATTGCAATCCGAGATTAATCGTCGCTTGCGGATGATTCGGAGACTGACGCAAGACCGACTCGAACGCTTTGATCGCCTCTTCAGCGCGACCTGTCCGAGCCAGCAAGACGCCCAGGTTGGCGAGCGCGGAAATGGCCTTGGGATTTAAACGCAGCGCTTCGCGGTATTCGGCTTCGGCCTCTGCGGCTCGTCCGCGCTGATCCAGGATCACGCCGAGCAGGTTGTGCGCGTCCGCATCCAGCGGTCTCGCGGCCAGCGCGCGTCGCACAAGCGGTTCGGCCTCGTCGAGCTTGCCTGTTTGCAGCAACGCAGCCGCTTCGCGCAGCACATCTCCCACGGCGCGCCCGTCTTGTGTGGCCGAAGAAGCAGCAGCACTCTCCACACGTCCTTTCGTCCTCGCCTGCTGTCCACGTTGCCGCTGTTGCTGCTGCGCAGAAGCCAAGAACGGCACGGACGCTAAGGATAGAATGAAGATGATCAAACAGGACGATGCGCGCGAAGCTCTACGCGCCGTGTGCTGCGTTGTTCGATGGAAGTTTATGATGAAGCAGGTCATGAGCGAGTGCTGATGTAGTATACTGAACGCCACAGTCTTGCAGCAAATTTTCGAGCAGCCGCCTCCTACTCGCCAATCCAGGTAAGAGAGACGGTGGATTTTCCTTCTCTAGGGACTACCGTTTATGAAGCATGCAAAATCAACGAGTTCTCTTCTGATTCTAGTCCTTCTAGTCCTGATAATGCCTGCTCCCGCACAGCAGCCGTCATCGCGTGCGGATATTGAAAGAAGGATCAATGCGCTGCTCGCGCGTATGACTTTGGAAGAGAAGCTAGGGCAGCTTCAGCAACTCGACGGCGAGGCGAATGGAAACTTTCGTCCGGAACATCTGGACATGGTGCGACAGGGCAGGCTCGGCTCGACCTTGAACGTGCGCGGCGTGGAGAGAACCAATCGTCTACAGCGCATCGCAATGGAAGAGTCGCGCCTGAAGATTCCGCTGCTCTTCGGCTTCGACGTGATACATGGTTATCGCACGATCTTTCCAGTCCCGCTCGCCGAAGCGAGCAGCTTCGACACGGCGGCGGTCGAGCGCGCCGCGAGCGTCGCAGCCCTTGAGGCTTCAGCCGCCGGAGTGCGCTGGACGTTCGCGCCGATGCTCGACATTGCACGCGATGCGCGTTGGGGTCGCATCGTTGAAGGCTCAGGCGAAGACCCGTACCTTGGCGCGATGATGGCGCGCGCGCGTGTGCTCGGATTTCAGGGACGCGATTACAGCGCTCCCGAAAAAGTAGTGGCCTGCGCCAAGCACTGGGTCGCTTACGGCGCAGCCGAAGCAGGCCGCGATTACAATACGGTCGACATGTCGGAGACGACGCTGCGCGAAGTTTACTTTCCGCCATTCAAGGCTGCGGTCGATGCTGGCGTCGGCACATTCATGAGCGCCTTTAACGATCTCAACGGCGTGCCCGCTTCGGCCAATCCGTTTACGCTCACAAAAGTGCTGCGCGACGAGTGGAAGTTCGACGGCTTCGTCGTTAGCGATTACGAGTCCGTCAAAGAGCTGCTCAATCACAGGGTCGCGGCGGACGAAGCGGAGGCCGTGCGTATGGCGCTTGGCGCGGGCGTCGAGATGGAGATGGTCAGCCGCCTTTACAACAAGCACGTCGCCAATCTGATTAAAGAAGGCAAGCTGTCACAGTCCACCGTTGACGAAGCCGTGCGCCGTATTCTTCGCATCAAGTTTCGTCTGGGCCTGTTCGAGAAACCCTACGCGGACGAAACGCGCGAGCGCACCGCTCTCTTAAACAGTGAGAATCTGGCCGCTGCGCGTGAAGTCGCAGGGCGCTCTATGGTGTTGCTGAAAAACGAGCGCGACACTTTGCCGATCAGCAAGGGCACGCGCTCCATCGCGGTCATTGGCCCACTCGCCGACAGTCAACTGGACATGATCGGCTCTTGGAGCGGCGATGGGCGCAAGGAGGACGCCGTCACACTGCTCGCTGGGTTACGTGCGAAGGTCGCAGAGTTCGGTGGCGCGGCGACGAAGATCAATTACGCCAAAGGCTGCGACATCAGCGGAGATTCGACCGAAGGATTTGCAGAAGCCGTGCGCGTTGCGCGCGAGTCGGATGTCGCAATCGTCGCGGTCGGCGAATCGGCCGAGATGAGCGGCGAGGCGGCCTCGCGCAGCTCGCTCGATCTGCCGGGTCGCCAGCTTGATTTGGTCAAAGCCATACACGCGACTGGCAAGCCTATGATCGTGGTCTTGATGAACGGCCGCCCCCTGACGATCAACTGGATTGCCGAGAACGCGCCCGCGATTCTTGAAACGTGGTTCGCAGGCACGCAGGGCGGCGCGGCCATCGCGGACGCACTCTTCGGTGATGTCAATCCGGGCGGCAAGCTGCCCGTCACTTTCCCGCATGCGGTCGGACAGCTTCCGCTCTATTACAATCACAAAAATACTGGCCGCCCGCCCGACGCCAAAAACAAATACACCTCGAAATATCTGGATGTCCCCTGGACGCCGCTCTTTCCCTTCGGACATGGTCTGAGCTACACGCAGTTTAGTCTGACGAATCTGCAACTGAGCGCGCAGATGATCAGTCTGGACGGGCGAATAACGGCGAGCGTCGAGGTGGAAAATACTGGACGGCGCACGGGCGATGAAGTCGTGCAACTCTATCTCAGCGATGTGGCGTCGAGCGTGACGCGGCCCGTCAAAGAGCTAAAGGGTTTCGAGCGCATCACTTTGAGAGCGGGCGAGCGCCGTCGCGTCCAATTCACTCTCTTGCAGCAGCATCTTGGCTTCTACAATCGTGAGATGCGTTTCGTGGTCGAGCCGGGCGCTTTCAAAGTGACGGTCGGGACAAGCTCCTTGGGCGGACTCGAAGCCGGTTTTGAAGTCGTCGGAAGATAGCTATGCGATTGGCGAATTTACCGGCGCTCATTTCAGACAACCCTGCGAGGCCGCGCACACGGCGCATTATCCTTTCTCTCCTGCTCATCGTCTGCGCAATCAGCAGCAGCGCATGGGCCATCCCTGTTTCGCCGAACGAACGCTCCCCTTTATCCGATACATCTGCCGCTCAATCCAAACGTCTCTCTGCCGTTGACGAAGCTTTTCTTGAAGATTTATCCCGCCGCTCGTTTCAGTATTTTTGGGAACATGCAGACCCGCACACCGGCCTGGTGCTGGATCGCGCGCACACTAACGGCGCGGGACACGGCGAAAGCGAGCACAGCTACCGGATTGCGAGCAGCGCGGCGACGGGCTTTGGCCTGACTGCGCTGTGCATCGCCTCAGAGCGCGGCTGGATCAGTCGCCGCGAAGCCACGGAGCGCGTGCGTACGACGCTGCGCTTTTTTGCCGAGCGTGCGGAGCACAATCACGGCTGGTTCTATCACTGGATGGATCAAACTAGCGGCGAGCGAAGATGGAAGAGCGAGTTTTCATCCATAGACACGGCGCTCCTTCTGGGAGGAGTCCTGACCGCAAGACAGTATTTCCGCAACGACGCGGAGATTGTCCGTCTCACCACACTGATCTACGAGCGGGTTGATTTTCAATGGATGCTGAATGGTCATCCAACGCTTCTCTCGCACGGGTGGAGACCAGAGACGGGCTTCTTAAAACCTCGCTGGGATGCTTATAGCGAGCACACGATTCTTCAGTTGCTCGCCATCGGGTCGCCGACTCACTCCATCACGCCTATCAGTTGGCGCGCATGGAGTCGCGAGCGCATCACTTACGCCGGTTACACATATCTGACGGGCGGGCCGCTCTTCGTTCACCAGTATTCACACGCCTGGGTGGACTATCGCGACCGCCGCGAGGGCTGGTATCCGTACACAAATTATTTCGCCAACTCGGTCGCGGCCACGCTCGCGCACAGGGCTTTCTGCCTGAGTCTCGCGCGCGAGTTTCCCTCTTACACTGAGAACCTTTGGGGCATCACGGCCTCCGACAGCGCCAGAGGATACGTCGCCTGGGGCGGCCCGCCGCGCGATCCGGCGATAGACGGCACAATCGTTCCGGCGGCGGCTGGCGGCTCTCTACAGTTCACGCCAGCCATCTCTCTCGCGGCGCTCCGCACGATGAAGGAAAAGTACGGCGCGACCATTTACGGTCGTTACGGATTCGCAGACGCCTTTAATCCGATCACAGGCTGGGTCGGCCCAGATGTCATCGGCATCAACATCGGCATCACCCTGCTCAGCGCCGAGAACCTGCGCACAGGCAACATCTGGCGCTGGTTTATGATGAACCGCGAGATACCCCACGCCCTGCGAAGTGTCGGCCTCAATCATTCATCTCCCGCCAGACGTGCGCGACAGCAGGTGGGCAAACTAATTCCAAATCACCTAGATCGGATTTCAGTTAGGCGTTAGGCAGGTTGAAGTTCACCACGTCAGGCATAAAGAGAAGTCATGGAGGAAACTCTTAGGTTTTGATATCCATTTGGGCATGTTCGACCGAATCTTTCGGTATAATGCTAAATAGGCGCTCCGCCTTATAGTAGAGCGGTTATGTATTAAATATAGGAGATAAGTTTCATACTTGCTCTTGTAGCTAAAACGTTTTCACATCAACTATTCCTCAAATCAAAGGAGAGTTATGAGCAAGAAGCCGAAGGACAAGCATCAGGAACAGACAATTCGCATTGCTTTAGCTGAACGCCATTGGGTAATGCTTCTTGGGCTATTAAACCAATTTATTGTTAAAAGCGTTGGGCCTGAAATAGAAAAATTAAAGAAACAGGGAATTCAGTTTGAAGATATAGATGACGTTCAAGCTACCGTTCTTGGTGGGCCTATACTGGTTAGAGGGATTATAGTTAAAGAGCTTGTTGCTAAGGGTGTTATGAGACCAGAAGCAGACGAGCGAGTGGGAATTGATAAAATTATGGGGGCAGTTGAAGATTTTAAGAAACGATTAGAGGATGGAGAGGTTTAAGATAGCACTACATATTGGAGCGGATGCATGAATGTTGAAGCACTAAGGCGCGAATTCCGAGCCAGAGAACATATTTATAAACATTTAGAGGGCGAAGCCCTTTTTATCCTTAATAAGGCTATTGAACATTCAGCCATTAAAATACATTCAGTATCATCAAGGATAAAAAATCTAGATGCCTTTTTAGATAAAGCTCAAAGAAAACAGTTGGAAAACCCTCTTGGAGAAATTCAAGATATAGTAGGCCTAAGAGTTGTTTGCCTTTTTCTCTCAGACATAAATCGTATAGTAAATATAATTCGAGACTCGTTCTTTATATTAAACGAAGATAATAAAATAGAAGATACAAACGTTTCATCCTTTGGATATATGTCGGTTCATTTTATAGTCACGATAAAGAAAGAACATTCTGGACCTAGATATGATCCGATTGCTAATGTTTCCTTTGAAATACAAGTCAGGACAATCGCTATGGATGCATGGGCTAATGTCTCTCATCACCTTGACTATAAGAGTGATAATGACGTTCCTAGTGATTTGAGAAAAGATTTTTATGCGCTTAGCGGCTTGTTCTATGTGGCAGACAAGCATTTTGAAATGTTTTACCGCGTGAGTAAACAATCCAAGAAGGAGATGGAAGAGCTTTTCGAAGTTGCCTCACCAGAAATAAAGGCTCTACAAGAGATTAATCTAGATAGCTTGACTGCATATTTACGTGCAAAGCTGCCTGACAGAAAACACTCAGATCCTAAATCAGTATCTACACTTGTGGATGAGTTATTAAGAGCGGGATACACTTCTATAGGTGAGATTGATCGTTTAGTTGATTCCGCACAAGAAGCACTCGAACATTATGAAAAGGATCACCCCCCATCTATAGGTATTAGAAAGTTTGCAGACGTTGGTGCCGTTCGTATATCAGTCAAGTTAGCTGATGATAGTTATCATCGCTTATCAGTAAGTCGTACGTTTCAAGAATCTGATTTAGATTTAGAAGAAACAAT
Organism: Pyrinomonadaceae bacterium; assembly: GCA_035537255.1. GTDB lineage: Bacteria > Acidobacteriota > Blastocatellia > Pyrinomonadales > Pyrinomonadaceae > DASQYE01. Next base: position 12,707 of record DATLMN010000108.1, read on the forward strand.
TAGGCGTAATAATGCTAAATATGAAAAATATCGAAGTTTACTTAAGAAATAGCGGATAAAAATACATGAGGCCATGCCTAACAATTCATCCGGCCTGACACCTCAATAGCATCTCTTTCATCTTTGTCTTTGCAAATGAAGATTGAATTCTCCCTATCTAACAAGTCTTGTTTGTCGATTAGTAATTCCCTCTCCGTCACCTGACACTGCGACGATAGATGCGGAAGCCCCAGGCGTCGAGCGCGAGTGCCGGGAGACCAGCCTGACGGATTCTGGCGGCACGCGCTGGCGCGGGCGCGTCAGGCGGGAGCGGCGGCGCAACGTCCGGCGTGATGTCCGTAAAGGCCGCGCCGTTTCTAATTTCAACCAGCCCAATGAATGGTCGGTTCGTGAGATTGATCGCCACCAGCACTTCCTCGCCCGCAGTGCGCCTGAGATAAGTGACGACGTGCGCTTCGTCCGAATTGTGTAGCCACTCAAGACGCCCGCGCCTTAAGGCATCGTGCGCTTGTCTGAGCGCGATTATCTGTTGATAAAAGCGCGGGAACTCTGGGCGACGCTCGCGTATCTGCCAGAGAATGGGCAGACGTTCGAAGAGCGCGGGCGCGCCTGATTCGGTCGTATCGCCAACCTCCATTCCGTTGTAGAGCATCGGCACGCCGTCCAAAGTAAAGACAAACGCCGAGGCCGCGAGCGCGCCGCGTTCGCCGAAGCGTGCGATAGCACGCCGCTCGTCATGGTTATCGGAAAAGCGCATGTGTCGTGCGCCGCGCGGAAACTTCGACTGCTCTTCTTCCCAGGCTTCGCGCAGAGAGGTCGCGCTCTTCATGCCCATCAGGACTTCCGTCAGCGCAGAGTGAAGCGGCCATGAATAATCGAGATCGAAGGCTTTGACCATCAAGTCCGGCTCGTGCCATTCGGCGAGCATCAAAATGTTCGGCTTGACTTTCTCCAACTCCATGCGCGCTCGTTCCCAGAAATCTGTCGGAATCATCCCGGCCACGTCGCAGCGAAAGCCGTCCAGATCGTACTCGCGCAGCCAGAACTTCAACATCTCTATCATGTAGCCGCGCAGTCGCGCGTTCGAGTAGTTGAGGTCGGCCACGTCCGCCCAGTCCGCGACGGGCGGCAGGATTTTGCCGCCAGCATCGCGCGTATAAAAGTCCGGCTCTTTCATCAACACGCTGTCCCATGAAGTATGATTTGCTACGATGTCGATGATGACTTTCATCCCGCGACGATGCGCTTCCGCGACCAAGCGGCGCAGGTCTGCGCCAGTCCCATAGTCAGGATTGATCGCGTAATAATCGCGCACCGCATAAGGGCTGCCAACAGTGCCTTTCTTCTTTTCCTGCCCCACTGGATGAATCGGCATCAGCCAGAGGATATTGACGCCGAGAGTTTTTAGATCGTCCAGGCGCGCCGTGACGCCATTGAAATCGGCCGTCGGAGAAAAAGCGCGCGGAAAGATTTCGTAGATCACGCCGTCCTCTGCCCAAGCGGGAATCTCGCGGGCAGCCTCTTTAGAGAAATCGCGCGCCGATGGTTGTTGAGCGCGTGCGACTCTCTGCGCCGAGCACAGGAAAACGAGCGCGCAGGTGAAAAGGAGCGCGCAAGGGCACACGCGCAGTAGTTTCGCCGCATTGGATGGCTTGGCGTGTGCGCGCCGTCGACAGATGGAATCAGTACTAAAGCTTCCCTGCGCTCTTTTCTTCATCAGCTTATTTCTCATCTATCAGTCCCGTGCTCGGCACAGGCTGCGCCGATTGCTGAACTGTCAGCAGCTCGTGCTCGTCGCCGCGTATCACTTCATCCACAGGGACGCGCCGCATTTTGTCATCGACGATCATGACGGTCGCTGCCGCCAACAACATGCTCAATCCGCCGAGCGCGACGGCGTAGAGTGGATCGCCGCGCAACAGATTCTTAAAGATGCTCGGCACGACGAACGACATCACGACCTGTGGAATGACTATGAAGAGATTGAAGACGCCCATGTAAACGCCCATCCGCGCCGCCGGAATGGCGCTTGAGAGAATGACGTAAGGCATCGAGAGGATCGAAGACCAGGCAATGCCGACGCCCGCCATGCTGAGAAACAGCATCCACTTGTTTTGAATAAAAAAGACAGAGAGTAGTCCCAGACCGCCGCAGATGAGAGAGATGGCATGGATGGCTTTGCGGCTGGTTTTGTTTGCAAGCCAAGGCAACAGGAAGGCGATCACAAAACAGACTATGTTATAAACGGCGAAGCACAGACCGCCCCATTCCGTGCCGTCCTTGAAGAGTGGAGATTTTTCGTCCGGCGCGAAAAAAACATGGCGCGCAATGGCAAGCCCGAAGAACTGCCACATGCAGGGCAGCGCGAACCAGGTGAAGAATTGTACGACGGCCAATTGCTTCATGGTCTTTGGCATCTCCGCCACAGAGCTGAAGATTTCCGCGAACCCCGCCAGCACGCCCTTCTTTTCGCGCTTCATCCTCTCGAACGCTTCGATGTCCTCCGGCGGATACTCCTTACTCATCAAGACCGTCCACAATACGGCGATCAGAAAAACGACTGCGCCGATCTTAAACGCATACTCAACTGATAAAGGAATACCGCTCGCCATCACGCCGACGAGCCCTAGAGCAGTGAAGATGTAAGGCAGAGCGTTCGCTAAGGTCTGGCCGATGCCAATAAAGAAACTCTGCATGACGAAGCCAACCGTGCGCTGTTCTTCCGGCAGCTTGTCTGCGACGAAAGCTCGAAATGGCTCCATAGTAATATTGATGCTCGCGTCCAAAATCCATAGCAGTCCCGCCGCCATCCACACTGTCGAAGAGTTGGGCATAAAGAACAGAGTGATGCTGGCGAGGATTGCTCCGACAAGAAAGTAAGGGCGTCGTCGTCCCAGGCGATTCCATGTCCGGTCACTCATAGAGCCGATGATCGGCTGCACGAGCAGGCCTGTGATGGGCCCGGCCAGCCACAGATAAGAGATATTGCTCTCCTCCGCGCCGAGGTACTTGTAGATCGGGCTCATGTTGGCGATCTGCAAACCCCAGCCGAACTGTATGCCCAGGAAGCCGAAGCTCATGTTCCAGATTTGCCAGAAACTCAAACGCGGCTTGTCATGCCCAACTGTTTTGTGCTGCATCCTCAATGCTCCTCTAAGAGTCAAATGCTAAATGTCAGATGCTGGATGCCGGTAAAGACAATCACTGACATCCAACATCTGACATCAACCTCTGGCATAGATGTTTATATCTTCGAGCACCACTTCGCGGTCTAAAGAGAGCGCGAACAGGAGTGTGCGCGCCATGTTGCGGACGTGGATCGCGCCCGCGCGTGCCAGTGCCTCTGTGAAAGAGTAACGGATGCCCGTCGCGCCGCCCGTCACGAGCGCAACCTGCCTGCTCAGTGGTTTAGATTTCAGAGTCATCTCTTTTCGTTGACCTATCGCGTCGCGAAAATACTGGCCGAGCGCGGCTGCATACGGACTTTGAAAGTCCTGTTGCGGACTGTCGCGTCGCCGTTCACATTGAGTCTATCGACCAGCACAGACCCGTCAGGCAGATTTATCGGCGTGACTTTGAATTCGACCGCCGCCTCTTGCGGCGCATTGTTGATAACGACGATGACGGATGCTCTATTGGTCACGCGCGCGTAGGCGTACTGCTGCTCCGCGACGTAAAGATTCTGAAGTGTGCCGCGTCTTAAAGGCTCAAGCTCCGCATGCAGGCGCGCGACTTTGCGTACGTGTTCGAAGAGGTCTTGCTCTTCGGGCGTGCGTCCCGCTTTGGTAAAAGCATTGCGTGTATCGCCCGGAAAGCCGCCCGGAAAATCTTTGCGCGTCGTCGGCTCATCCGGCCCTGTCATAGCAATCTCGTCGCCGTAATAAAGCTGCGGCACACCGCGAGTCGTCATAATAAAAGTGTGTGCGAGCTTTGAGCCCGGGATGGTCGCCCCCTGCTCGCTCATAAAGCGCCCATCGTCATGACCACCCACAAGCGTCACCAGAATGTCAGGGTTCGTGTACAGATAATCTCTCGCCAGCATCTTCGCCACTTCATCCACGTTCTTGCCTTCGGCGAAGGCGTGGCGTACGGGATAAAAGAGCGGGAAATCCAGCAGCGAATCTAACCCTGAATCCACGCCGTCAAACCGCACGCGCCCTCCCTGAAAAAAGGAAGTATGAACAGGATCGCCGTCTTTGACTTCGCCGAAGACGCGAAAATTCGGATACTCGCGCTTGATCGCCTGCATCCAATCGCGCCAGAAACTGTTCGGCACGTACTGCCACGTGTCCTCGCGTATGCCGTCCAGGCCAGTCATGCCTATCCACCACAGAGTATTTTGAATCAGATAGCGCTTGGTCTCTTCATCCTCTTGATTGAGGTCCGGCAGGAAATCCAGAAACCAACCCTCCATCGTCTCGCGCTTGATCTGCGGCTCTGCATACGGGTCATGCAGCACCCATGTCTGAAAGACATTTTTTAGATGCGACGCGCGCGTGCCGTTGAACCAGGTGGGCGTCGGCGAATCCTCGACCCAGGGGTGATAAGGGCCTGTGTGATTGACGACGCTGTCCTGAATCACCTTGATGCCCTCCCGGTGCGCCTCTTCGACCAACTCGCGAAGTTTTGCCAGCGTGCCGAAATGTTCTTCGACCGCGTAGAAATCCTGCGCGTTATAGCCGTGAAAGCCTGTCGACGGTTGATCCTCTTTCTTCTCGATCTGGTTCGGTCGGTCGTAATTATCGTACCAGGGCGTCAACCAGATGGCCGTCACGCCCAGGTCTTTCAGGTAAGGCAGGCGATTGATGATGCCCTGTAGGTCGCCGCCGTGATAATAGAACTTGTTATTACGATCATAGATTCCGCGCGACTGCGGCGGGTCGTTATTCTTCGTATCGCCGTCGCTGAAGCGATCAACCATAATCAGGTACATCACATCATCCGGCGAAAATCCCTGAAAACGTCCCGCGCGAGCGAGCGGCGCGGTGATCTCGAACAGCGCGTTAACAGTCCCGCTCGTCGTCGTAATCTTTAGCGAACGCGCGCCCGGCTGCGCCTGCGTGTCGATCAAGACATCGACGAAGAGGTACGTGCCCGCCGCATTGATACGCGTCAGGCCCGTCTGCAACCCCTGGCCCACCGCCTCCACACGCGCGCCAGACAGGTTGCGTCCACGAATCATCACGCGCACCGGATTGATAGAATGTCCCGCCCACCAGTTAGGCGGCTCGACCTTGAGAACAGTCGGAGCGGTCTGCGCGACGACCACATTGGCCGTACAGACAAATAGCAGAATGATCGGCCAGGCGAGTCGTGTGACCGGTTTTAATTTACGCGTAATCTTCATCAGCGTTGATCGTTCGATCTGCAAAATGTTTACCCCGGCGGTGGACAAAACATTTAATGCGCGGTCTGGATTGTCTCAACCTTTTTTTTGTCGCTCGTCCTTCTCCCGTAAAGGTCCGTCAAATCTTTTAGTCGTTTGCCTGTCTCGCTGGTGAGCGCACCCGTGCGGTAACGCCAGGCCCAGTTGCCGGAGGTGCTGTTGGGAAGATTCATGCGCGCTGTTGTGCCGAGGCCGAGCAAATCCTGTAGGGGCACGACGGCTGTGTTTGCGACCGAGGCGAGAACTGTGCGGATAAAGTCCCAGTGAATCTCCGCTCCGTCCGTGTGTAGATATTTGAGGCAAAACTCTCTTTCGCGCTCGACCTGCGCGGCATCGCGCGTAGAGCCTGCGCCCGCTTCGCTTTTGAACCAGCCGACGGTCGTGTCGTTGTCATGCGTGCCCGTGTAGACGACCACGTTCGAATGATAGTTGTGCGGCAGATCATGATTGGTCGTGTCCGAGCTAAAAGCGAATTGCAGAATGCGCATCCCGGGAAAACCGAAATCATCGCGCAGGGCTTCGACATCGGGCGTGATGACGCCGAGGTCTTCGGCGATGATCGGCAGCACTCCCAGAGCCTGGCGGATCGCCGTGAACAATTCTCTGCCGGGCGCTTCGACCCAGCGGCCGCGCTCCGCAGTCTTGTCTCCGCCGGGTATCTCCCAGCACGCGGCGAATCCGCGAAAGTGATCTATGCGCACGATGTCCACGGTTTGCAGCGTGGCCGCGACGCGCGCTATCCACCAGCGAAAACCGTCCGCGCGCATGCGCTCCCAGTTGTAGAGCGGATTGCCCCAGAGCTGTCCCGTGGCGCTAAAGTAATCAGGCGGCACGCCAGCGACCACAAGGGGCTTGCCTGAGGCATCTAGCTTGAACTGTTCAGGGTTGGTCCACACATCTGATGAATCGTGCGCGACGAAGATCGGAATATCGCCGATAAGATGAATGCCACGCTTGTTACAGTAATCTTTGAGCGCGAACCATTGTTTGAAAAAGAGGAATTGATAAAACTTTTGAGCTTCCGTTTGGTCGCGCAAGCTTTCGCGCGCACGCGCCAGGGCCGCAGCGTCGCGTCTAACTAGCGGCGCTTCCCATTCATTCCAGGCCACGCCTCCGTGCGTATCCTTGAGCGCACGAAAGAGCGCGTAATCATCCAGCCATGAACTGTAGCGTTGACAGAAAGCAAGGAACGCCGCGCGCAGCGCAGTGTCTGTGGTCGACTTGAAATGCGCGAACGCTTTTGTCAAAAGCTCTGCCTTAAACTTATGCGCGCGGTCGAAGTCAACACGCTCCTCTTCCTTAAAATCCGGCGCAGAGCGCAGGTCTGCGTGGTCAAGCAGGCCGTCGTCCAGCAGATGCTCGGGGCTGATGAGCAGCGTATTGCCCGCGAAGGCGGAGAAACAGGCGTAAGGCGAATCGCCGTACCCTGTTGGCCCAAGCGGCAACACTTGCCAGAGACTCTGCCCCGTCGCGGCTAAGAAATCTGCGAAGTTGTAGGCCTCCGGGCCAAGGTCGCCGACGCCGAATCTTCCGGGCAGCGATGTCGGATGTAGAAGAATACCGCTCGAACGCGAGAAGCTCACCGTTTTGAACTCTCCGATCTTCTGCTCTTTGTTAGTAAAGCTTTGGTGCTTGAAAGGGGTTTTTAACTCCGCAGAGTATAGCCCAAACTTAGCCCCGCGCGCATACGTTTAATTTGGCTTCGGAGCCATCACCTGATAAGCCGTCATCGTCGCGGGCGGAAGCTCCAACACAAACTCTTCAGCCCCTACCATGACTGTCGCCGTGCGCGTCGTCTTCGTAAGCGGCGCGATGCTTGTTCCACCCTTGAGACCGAGCGACGCCGTAGGGATACGCAAGACGTTCGGCTTGGCGGCGCGATTGATAGCGATGATCGTCATTTCAGACCCGTCCCATCGCGCATACACATAAACATCGTCCGTGTAGACCAGATCAATCAGGCGTCCGTGCCTGAGCGAAGAATGCTCGCGGCGAAGTCGCAGCCAGTCGCGCGTCCAATCAAACATACGCTGCTCTGTGGGTGTGCGCCCGCTCGCCTCGAACGCGTTGCGCGCGTCGCCTGGAAAGCCGCCGGGAAAATCCTTGCGATTATCCGGGTCGTCGCCGCCCGTCATGGCGATCTCTTCGCCCTGATAAAGCTGCGGCACGCCGCGCACCGTCAGCGTAAAAGCCGTGTGCAGCATAGAGCCTTCGAGCGTCGCGCCTTCGAGCGAAAGAAAGCGGCGTGTATCGTGATTGCCCTGAAGCGTCGTGATTTTTAGCGGGTCGGGATAAAGCGCGTCGTACTTCAACTGATCGCGAAGCGCGCGCACAGGTTTCTTATTCGTAAAGACATCGCAGGAGGTCTGCCACAGCGCAAAGTCGAAGACGGAATCAAGCTCAGTGTCTATGCCGTCCCAGCCCGCGTGATCGCCTATAAAGAAGGAAGTCTGCGCGGCGTCGCGCTCGAACACCTCGCCGACCATCCACATCGTCGGATACTCATCATGCAGCGCCATCGTGAGCTGGCGAATAAACCTGCGCGGCATGTACTGAATCGTGTCCTGTCGAATACCGTCGACGCCCGTCATGCCGACCCACCACAGCGAGTTTTGAATCAGGTAGCGTGCGACCTCCGGCTCGTCCTGATTCATGTCCGGCAATTCAGACGAGAACCAGCCGTCGAGCGTATTGCGTCGCTCCAAAGGATTAGCGTTGGGCGAAAGGAGCGAGCTGTTGTTGAAGCGATTAAGCTCGTGGCGCGCGAGTGTGCCGTGAAACCAGTTATCAAGCGGCGCGTCCTTGGCCCAGAGGTGGCGCGAGCCGACGTGATTCGCCACCTGATCCTGTATGACTTTGAGGCCGAGCGCGTGCGCCTTTTGGACAAGCTCGCGCAAGGTCTCCATATCGCCGAAGTGGTCTTCCACTGTGTAGTAATCGTCCGCGTGATAGCCGTGATAATAGGTGTTCGGACACCAGGGCTTGTCGCAAGCATTCAGGCCGTTCCAGTTGTCGTACCAGGGCGTCAGCCAAAGTGCCGTCACGCCCAGCTCTTTCAGATAAGAGAGACGATTGATGATGCCGCGAAAATCTCCGCCGTGCCATGTGCGCGGATTGGTGCGGTCGCTGGCCTGCGGCGTCGCGTCCTTTGGCACGTCGTTCGATCTATCGCCGTTACTAAAACGATCAGGCATGATGAGGTAGATGACATCGTCGTTTGTTATGCCCTGAAAATTCTTTTTCGGGTCGAGCGTGGCGTTGAGTCGGAAAGGAATCGTTGTGCGGCCCGCTTCGGTTTCCAGCGTGAGCGGGTAATCGCCCGGAAGAGCTATCTGTGAAATCGTCACGTTGACGAACATGTATGTGCCAGCAGTGTTGACGAGAGGCTTGCCCGTACTGATTTCAGGGCGCGTCGACTGAATGCGAGCGCCCTGTAGATTCGTGCCGCGCACGAGCAGCCGCACAGGATTGAGCATGAAGTCTGCCCACCAGGACGGCGGCTCGACCTTTTGCACGACGGGCGCGGGCACGGAAGCCTCGCACGTTGCAGCAGCGCCGCAAACCAGCACGCAAAGCGTGGCCGCAAGGCCGAGCAGCACAATATGTAAAGAGTTCGTATTCACATTAAGCTCAAGAATGAAAAGCAAGGATGAAGGCGGAACGAAGGGATGAGGGCTGAAGGATGAGGGATGAAAGGAATGCTTCTCTTTCTTGAATATTTTTATTCATCCCTCATCCCTCCGCCCTCATCCCTGCTTTCACGGTGTCTTCGGCGCGGCGTTGCCGCTCGTTGGTGCAGTTGACTCGGGCGGTGGCGGCATCGTCTCGTCATTGTCGGCAGGAGGGGTCTCGTCTTCTTTGCTCATAGCATCGCCGGTTCTCGCCGTGCCATCGCCCTTTTTTCGCGCCTCTTCGAGTCGTTTAAATATTGCCAGCTCGCGCTCCGCATCCTGTTTACGTTTGAGTCGCGAGTGGGCCGTGAAAAGCTGATAGTGTATGCCCGGATCAGTGTCGTTCATCCCTGCGGCGCGCTCTAAGATGGGCAGCGCCTCTTCATAACGTTTTAATTTGACGAGCAGGCGTCCCAGATCGTAATGCGCCGGAAAGTTTTTCGCGTCGAGAGCGATGGCGCGCCTCAAGAGGCGCTCGCCTTCCTCGTTCTGTCCGTTCTGGACGGCGAGAAAGCCAAGGTTGGCGAGCACGTCCGCGTTGTCCGGCTTTAATTGGAGCGAACGATTAAAGGCCGTGCGTGCCTCCTCGAACAACCCCTGGCCGCGCGCAGCATAACCGACCAGGTAATGTATCTCTGCGGAGTCGGGGAAACGCTGTGCGCCGCGCTCGTAGATTGCGCGCGCCTGTGTGTAGCGGCGCTGTCTGAGTTGCGTCGCGCCTAGACGAATGTAATAGATCAGCTTCGCAGGGTCTTGACTGATGGCTCGTTCATAAAAGGTGGCCGCCGCATCCGAGCGCCTGTTCTTAAAAAGCTCTTCGGCGATCATAAAGTTGGCTTTGGGAAAACGCTCGCGCAAAGAGAGAGCCTTTTGCCAGAACCCCAGCGCCGTGTCCGATTGACCGCGCGCAGAAGCGATCAAGCCCAGACGATAAAGAGTCTCCGGGTCAGCGGGCGAAAGTCTTGCGGCCGCTTCGAGCGCGCCCGAAGCTTCGTCCAATCGATCAAGGTTATAAAGCGCGACGCCAAGGTTATATAAGACCTCGGCCGTATTGGGGCGCAAAGCGTTGGTGCGCTCGAACAATTTGACGGCGCGCTCGTACTCGTTGCCTTCGGCCAGTTGAAGCCCGAGCGTAAAGAGCACGCGCGGGTCATCGCCTGCCTGCTGCTCTATGCTCTCTGTCAGTCTCCGTGCGTCTGCGGCGCGCCCAGCGTGCAGGTAAGCATTAACGAGAGCAAGCTGTAGTCGCAGGTCTACAGTGTTCGCGCGCGTCCCTTGCGTCTGCAACTGTGGGCCAATCCCGGCCGCTCGTTCCAGAAGAGTAACGGCGCGCTTGAAATCGCCGCTCGCCGCATAGAGCAAGCCCAGGTTGTAGTTCGCTTCCAGGTGATCCGGGGCGAGGCGCAGGACGCTCTCGAAGCTTTCGATGGCCTCGCGTGAGCGCTTTGTGCGCGCCAGCAGCACGCCCAGATTGGCGCGAGCAGAAATGCTGTTCGAGTTCAAGCGCAGAGCTTCGCGATATTCGCGCTCGGCCTCATCAACCTGCCCGCGCTGATCTAAGATAACGCCCAGCAGATTATGCGCGTTCGCATCCAGCGCCGAAGCTTTGACGACGCGGCGCGCGATTGTTTCCGCTTCATCCATGCGTCCTGCCTGCAAGAGCGTCGCCGCCTCGCGCAGCGCAGCCTCGTCGACACTGCTACTACTGCCCGCGCCGCTCTGATTCTGCGCTTCGCGCGAGACGGGTCGCCGCTTCTGCGCCGACACCGTCATCAGCCCGCCGATCACCACCACAAAGGCTGCGACGCAGACCAACACAAACACTCTGTGCTCCACGCTCTGCGATGCTGATGTGCGCCGAATAATCATTGAGCTTAAAAGCAAGGAGGAACGAAGGGATGAGGGCGGCAGTGTGCGGGATGAATAAGAAAACATTCAAGCTGAATCAGCATTGCTTTCATCCCTCATCCTTCATCCCTGCTTTTCACGGTTTCCGATTCTGGTCGCGCGATTGTGTGCCGGGGCTCGTCTCTGGGTTGTTGCCACGGCGCGCCGCATGAATCTCTTTGACGATCTCGTTTTCGCGCTCGGCCTGCGCCAGTTTGCCCAGCCGCCTGTAGGCAAGCGCAAGCTGATAGTGTGGTTCCGGATTACGGGGCGCTAAAGCGGCGGCGCGCTCTAAATGTTCGACCGCTTCTTCGGCTCGTCCCAAACGGACGAGCGTGCGACCGAGCGTGATACGCGCTTCATAGAGATCGCCGTTTAAGCTGACGGCGCGCATCAACTCTTTCGTGCCCTCAAGCGTTCTGTCGCCGCCGAGCTTGACCAGCAGCGCGCCCAATCCCAGATGACCGTCGGCGCTGTCAGGCTGTAAAGCTAAAAGCTCTCTGTAGGCGGCGAGCGCACTTTCCGTTTCGCCAGCGCCTTCGAGCGCGGTCGCCAGAAAAAATCGCGCCTTCGCATCCTCAGGTCTCAACGCGACGGCGGCACGAAAAGATTTGACTGCGCCTTGCAGGTCGCCAGCGCCATAGAGAGAGCGCCCCAGCGCGAACTGCGCATCGAAATTATCCGGCGCGAGCGCGACCGCCTGCTCGACCGTCTTGAGAGCGGCAGCCGCGTCGCCCTCGACGGCGAGAATCACGCCGAGCAGCACGAGTGCATCAGCGGCGCGCCGCTTTGCTTCAACGTTCGCTTCCTTTTGGCCTGCCGTATCAGGCAAAGCGGCGTTCGCTGATTCAAACGCGGCGCGCGCGAGTTGTTCGGCACGCTTGATCTCTCTCAGATTAAAGAGCGCGAGCGCGCCTCCATATAAAGCCCACGCGTCGCGGGGCGCGACCTCAAGCACGGCCTCGAAGATGGCCCACGCTTCACGGTATCGCGCTGCGGCCAGAAGCTTGTAGCCAACCTTGAGCGCGGCCGATACCTTCGCCTGATCTGCGGGCTTTCCGGCGCGCACCTGCTCGATCAGGGTGGCGAGCTGCTGTGCGGATATTTGAGCTGAATCAGTGGGCGGCGTTTGCGCTTTTACTAAGAGCGGCGAAAATAGTACGAGCGCGATGAGGATGGACGAGCGCAAGCTTGCGGGGCTGCGGCCCTCGGCAACTTTTACAGAACGCGGCCAGATATTGCGCATCGGAAAAACCAGAAAGAGTTCACAGCGGGGAGGCTGAAGTTACAGGTTAAAGGTTTCGCCCTTGAAGCTCAAGCGTCCCAATAAAAGAGAATCGAGTGGCAAGCAATAAAGGAATTTGCCCGCCACTCGACAAGCCGCACCGTAGGGGACAGCGCAGGCGCTTACCAGACTATTCTTAAACCCCACTCGATCTGGCGTTGCCTTTGCGCGCTGGTGTCTATCCCTATGTGTTCTCCGAACCGGTCATCCGTTGTATTGGTCGCGCACTT
>DATLMN010000109.1:0-6354 GCA_035537255.1 Pyrinomonadaceae bacterium
GTGATTCTGTGGACCCGCAGGCCCTTCGATAAAGGCGAGCGCCAGATACTGACGGTCGAAGTCGCCGAAGACGAGGGGTTCCGCCGGGTCGTGGCGCAGGCGCGCGCTCCGGTTTCGCCGGCGACCGCCTGGACGGCCCGGGTGCTCGTCGGCGGCCTCAAGCCGGCGAGGGCCTACTGGTACCGCTTTACCGACCGAGACGGAAACGGCAGCCGCGCCGGCCGCACCCGCACCGCTCCATTGGCGGATGATCCGCGACCGGTGAACTTCGCCTTCGTCAGCTGCCAGTGCGTCAACGAAGGCAAACTGAACGCCTATCGCCGCATGATCTTCGAAGATGAACGCGCCGCCCCGGGCGACCGGCTCGATTTCGTGCTTCACCTCGGCGACTTCATTTACGAGGTGGTTCAATATCCGGATGAGATGAAGACGCGGTATGACCGCACGATCTACGAGGTCGCGCGCATCCCCAATGGCGGCGCCAACGGCAAACTTCATTACCCCCTGACGGTCGAGGGCTACCGCGCGATCTACAAAGGGTATCTCGCCGACCCCGACCTGCAGGACGCTCGCGCGCGTTGGCCCTTCGTCGCAATCTGGGACAATCATGAATTTTCTTGGCAAGGCCGGCAAAGCATCTTGAGGCCGGGGGACGACGGAAGACCCGGGCAGAGCGTCAAGGTCGCCGCGAATCAGGCGTGGTTCGAATATATCCCGGCGCGAGTGAAGCCGCCGAGCGGCTCTCTCGAAGTCTTCGGTCCGCCTCCGGTCAAAGATGTTCCGATCGAACGATGGGACGATAATGGCCTCGGCCTGGAGCCGAACAACCTCATCGCCATCAACAGCCTCAAGGCGTACCGAACGCTCCATTACGGCAAACACCTTGATCTCTTCATCACCGACCAGCGCAGCTTCGCCAGCGACGACCCCACCGAAGTTCCCGATGTCGGAAAGATCTACGACCCGAACTTCAACGGGATGTTCTCCGAGGAGGCGATGATCGCCCTTGATGCGGGTCGCGCGTTCGGCGACGGGAACCCGCCGAACGAACTCTCATTTCGCGACGTGCGCATCCCTAATCCGCGAAAGGATGCGCCGCCGCGCACCATTTTAGGAGCGGATCAAAAGGCTTGGTTCAAGGACCAGCTGCGGCGATCGGCCGCAACCTGGAAGATCTGGGGCAATTCGCTCGGGTGCCTAGACTGGCGTGCCGATCCGCAGAACCTGCCCGCGGAAATGACCGAGCAACGGTGGCCATCGGACACCTACGCCCAGATCGGCAGCACCGACTACGGCTCAGCATATTTCGAGCGGAAGGAGATCTACGATCTGGTGCGCGATGCGAAGATCACCGGCTTCGCCATTGTATCTGGAGACCGTCACAGTTTTTGGGCCGGATATGCTGCCGCCCATCTCCCGCCGCGGAAATTCGAACCCGTGGGATTGAGCTTCGTCGGCGCGTCGCTGGCAAGCCCCGGCGCGATGGAAGCCTATGAGCATCGCTTACCCAAGGATCTGCCAATCCGCGCCTTGTTCCTCGCTGACCGGACGGATGGCCGTAAGCCGGACTGGACCTACAATATGCTGCTACGGCATGGTGTCCGCTCTTGCCTTGAATATGCGAAAAGCTTCGACCTCAAGCGCGCACGCGGGCTCTCGAACCCGGAGCTTGCGCCGCACCTGGAGTTCGTCGACATGGGCGGCCACGGCTACGCGAAGGTGCGCCTCACCGGCGATGAGATGCGAACCGAGTTCGTGTGCATCCCGAGGCCGATCAGCCGCAGCGCGAGGCCGGATGGCGGGCCGATGCGCTACCGAGTCGCGCATGTCGCCAAGCTGTGGGGACCGGGCGAGCGGCCGCGCCTCAAGCAAGAGGTTCTGGAAGGCGACGTCGGACTGTCGATCTGACCTTGCCCCTGCGGCGACGTGGGGCAATTCTGGTTCCGGGTGAGCGCCACGTCGCCGCAGGGGCTCGCAGCTTCCCGCGGCCCTCGTGGGCATTCCACCAATAAGGCGGGAAGGGAATAGACATATGTTTAGCCCAATATTGGTAAAATTTGTTGAGTGTGTGACCGAAAGTGTGACCAAACAACTAGGGCCACCTTTTGAGTGGCCCTAAGTTGTTGAAAATGTGGTTGCGAGGGCAGGATTTGAACCTGCGACCTTCGGGTTATGAGCCTATCAAAATCTTTGCCCGCTTTTTGTTTTCTTGAGTTTACCTTCTACGCTTTTACTCATTTTTAGACACTTTTAGACGCAACCTTGCCTTATCCTTGCCTTAAGAATAGCAATGTATGGCATCGGAATAGGTAAGGTCCGGTGTGTCTATTAAAGGCGAGAGAAATAACGAGAAGCCGTCTCAAAAATGGTTTGGGACGGGAGATGGGATGCCCCCACTTCGACATTGCGCGGCCCCACCTTACCGCTGAGTCAAAGTTTTCCAAGTTGCGCGCAACAGACCCCGCCCGCAGCCCGTTCTGTTGACCTGATCAAATAGCGGCAGTCAAAACGGCGGCCCGCGACTTGGTCGTAGCCTGCCTCACACCATTTCTCACAGCTTCCTCATTGTTTAATTACTTTTCTTGCGAAGCAATCTGTTAGATTGCGCTTAGGCTTGAATCGAGTGACCTGGATTGCTACTGATGATCGTCAGGACTGTATACCTGAAAGGAAAAAGGAAAAATGATCCTGCCGGCTTTGATCGAAGCCGCTGAACCGAAACGAGGCACAAAATATGAAACCTAAAATATTATTCGCAACCTTACTGACACTGGCGTTGTTCACAGCGGGCTACGCACAGACGCTGGGCAAAGCCAAACTCGACCAGTTCTTTGACAGGCTGGCCGAAAAGAATAAGGCCATGGGGAGCCTCACCATCGCCAAAGCCGGCAAGGTGCTCTACACCCGCGCCATCGGCTACAGCCAGATCAGCAGGACCGAAAAGAGACCGATGACCGCGGCGAACAGATTCCGGATCGGTTCGATCACGAAGATGTTCACCGCCGCGATGATACTTCAGCTCGTCGAGGAAGGAAAATTGAGGCTGACCGACGCGCTCGACAAATTCTTCCCGCAGGTGCCGAACGCCCAGAAAATTACTATCGTGCAAATGCTCTCGCATCGCAGCGGTATCCCTAACGTAAGGCGCGAGCAGAATGCTGAGGGAAACGTGAATACGACTCCAATGACGAAAGATGAACACCTCGCCCTTATCGTCAAAGCCACGCCCGATTTCGAGCCGGACACCAAGTCTCTTTACAGCAACTCCGGCTATTTCCTTTTGGGTCTTATCATTGAAAAGTTAACCGGCAAATCCTACGAGGCAGCCCTCCAAGAAAAAATCGCCACAAAAATCGGGCTCAAGGATACCTACACCGCGACCGGAAACATTGACGTGAACGAGAATGAAAGTCTTACCTATTTTATAATCCCTGGTGGCGACTGGAAGCAGGTACCCGAAACCCATCCCAGCATCCTCTTCAGCGCAGGCGCGATTGTTTCGACACCGAACGACCTGGCCAAATTCATCCAGGCGCTGTTCGACGGGAAGATCGTGTCAAAGGAGAGCCTCGATCAGATGAAAACGATGAGGGATGGCGAGGGGTTGGGAATGGTGACATTCGCGTTCGCCGGCAAGACCTTCTACGGGCACACGGGCGGGGCCGACAACTACGGAGCGTGGCTGGCTTACCTGCCGGAAGAAAAACTGGCGCTCGCCTACACTACGAACGCGAAGGTTTACCCGGTAAAGGATATTGTCAGCGGCGTGATCGACATTTACTACAATAAGCCGTTTCAGATTCCCGCCTTCGAATCAATCGCCGTCAGCCCGGAAGTGCTGGACAAATACGTCGGCGTTTATTCGATTCCGGGAACTCCCGCTAAATTTACGATCACCAGAGACGGCGCCACGCTTTACGCGCAACCGCCCGGGGCGGGATCTGCTGTCCCGCTGGAAGCGACGGCAGAGGATAAATTCAAAATCGATAACGGCACCCCTGCGGGCATCGTTATTGAATTCGACGCCGCGAAAAACCAGATGACTATAAAACGGAACGGTGGGGAGAGGGTTCTCACGAAGGAAAAATAACCGTCATAAAAATGTCGGGGCGATTGGCGCAAGATGCGCTTCGCGCGGCGCGGTCTTAGGCCTGCCCCAAGCGTGCGCCAGCGCGCTAACTTTTGTTAGGAGCTATTCAAAAAAGTCGTGCTAAATTTGCATCATGGCACGACGCGAAGAATTGATTGACGAACAATGGTCATTGATCGAATCGCTCTTTGATAAACCGCCGACGATACAAACACGAGGCAGACCTCGCCGGCTAGACCGCGAGGTCTTGAACGGCGTACTTTGGATTCTGCGCTCCGGGGCGCGCTGGTGTGATTTGCCGGATAGCTTTCCGCCGTATCAGACTTGCCACCGCCGATTCCAGCAGTGGGTCAAGGATGGGCGGCTCGAACGACTCCTTGAAACCTTAGCCGAAGACCTCCGAACCAGAGGCGAGTTAGACTTATCCGAATGCTTTATCGACGGGACATTCATCGTCGCCAAAAAGGGGGTCTAAAATCGGAAAGACCAGGCGGGGTGAGGGTACGAAGCTCGTGGCAGTGGCAGACTCTGCTGGTTTCCCTGTCGCCGTCTACACGGCGTCTGCTTCGCTGCATGAAGTCACCCTTGTCAGAAAAACTCTCGTTGAACGCTTCACTGATGAGAAGCCTGAATGACTGATCGGCGATAAGGCGTACGACTCTGACCCGTTGGATGCCGACCTTGAAGCTCTCGACATTGAGATGATCGCGCCGCACAAGAGCAATCGCCAGAAGGCGAAGACGCAAGACGGTCGGAAGTTGCGGCGCTACAGGCGGCGCTGGAAAGTCGAGCGGCTGTTTGCGTGGTTGCAAAACTACCGGCGGATTTTGGTGCGATATGAGTATCATGATGCGAACTACCTGGGCTTCGTCCATCTCGGTTGCATCCTGATCTTACTCAGAGCCTATTTTTGAGATGGTCTCGAAATAGGATTGGTCGGGCCTTGATAATGCTCGAAGGGTTGAAGCATCTGAGAGGTGAAGCGCGGGCAGCGCATCTGGCATTTGAGGGCCGTCGTGTACTCAGCCACCATCTGCCCGCTGGTGTTGTAGACGTAGACCGTCACGACCGCGCCCTCCTCCTTCTCCACCCTCCTGCCGTCCCCATCGTAGAAATACTTCGCAACCGAGGTGGAGAAGATTACCTGCTTGTTGTCGGCATTGTAGACGTAGCTCTTGCCGGGCTCGGCTGTTAGGTTGCCTGCCTCGTCATAGCTGTAGTTCGCTGCGTTGATCCTGTTTGTTGCTGGGGAGATCGAAGGGTTGGACCCGCCGGGCGGGGTCGGCGTCGTGCCCGCGAGCATCGACCTGTTGCCGAACCGGTCGTAGCCCATCACCTGCTTCCATGTGGTCGTTGAAGATTGCTTCTCTTCGGCCTGCTTGATCCGGTTCAGCCAGTCGTAGCTGTATGTCTGCGTCACTGTGAGCGCCGGCGTTTCTATCGTCTGTGTCTTTATGTTGCCGTTGTTGTCGGTTATCGCTCAGTTGCAGCACGCTTTTGTCATTGGCCTGCGTGCCCTCCTCTGGCGCTGGTGCTGCTTGTCGCGTCCGGCCTGATGATAAAGAGCTTCGTGCGATTGCAACAGGTAAATCCTGGATTTCAGCAAGAGCGCATGCTTACGGTGCAGCTTTTCCTGCCGAGATCAAAATACACTGAAAAGCAGCAGGTGATCTCTTTCCTCGGCGGCGTGATTGATCATGTCGGCAGCATTGCGGGCGTCGAAGGCGTAGCCGCCGTGAGCACCATTCCTCTGAGCGGGCGTGCTCCTATCAACACGCAGCTAATCAGTATCTTGACGGCAGTGGTGCTCATCGTAACCGCAGTAGGTATCTACGGAGTCGTCTCATACTCCGTGAGCCACCGCACGCATGAAATCGGGATACGTATGGCCTTGGGCGCACAGCCAGCCGATATTCTGAGAATGATAATTGCGCAAGGGTTCAAGCTCGCCTTGGCAGGCACGGCGATAGGGCTCGCCGGGGCGTTCGCGCTGACGCGATTGATAGATAGCTTGCTCTACAATGTGAGCTCAGCCGACCCGCTCACCTTCATAACCATGTCACTCATCATGGTTGGAGTCGTCATCGCGGCATCATGCGTCCCTGCCCGCAGGGCGACGCGGACAGGGCTGTAACAAAGTAGGTTGACAACTAAAAATAAGGACCTAACCCGGTTAATCTGTAAGTTGCAAGACTAAACAGAACCGGAGGAAGGTCTCTATGAAGTATAACACTGCTGATGTTTCCCTTCTGGCTAGTCAAGAA
>DATLMN010000110.1:0-17032 GCA_035537255.1 Pyrinomonadaceae bacterium
TGTGTACTTTGCTCGTATTCGGAACTTCCCTCGCCAGCGCACAGTCGAGTCGCACATGGGTTTCAGGTGTCGGCGATGACATCAATCCTTGCAGCCGCACAGCCCCCTGCAAGACTTTTTCCGGCGCTATCTCCAAGACCGCCACTAACGGCGAGATCAATGCGATTGATCCGGGCGGCTTCGGCACGCTGACGATCACCAAGTCACTGACCGTTGACGGCACGGGCACGATGGCCGGCATACTGGCGAGCGGCGCTGCCGCCGGCATTACTGTTAATATCACCACCGCCGCTTCCACCGATCCTCTCAGGATCGTGCGTTTGCGTAACCTCTCGTTAAATGGCACTGGAGTCGTCGGCGGGGCTGGCACGCGCTCAGCAACGCGCGGCATCAACGTGTCCAGCGCCAATGCCAGTCCAGTAAAGGTCATCATTGAAGATGTCGTCATCGACAACTTCATCAACGAAGGCATTCTCTTTGCTGGCAACGGCGGCGATCTGGTGATTGATCGCAGCTCCATCAGGAACAACGGAACGGCTGGTATCCGCGCAGACAGTTTCGGCGCTAACACGGTCTTTGTCACGGTCAGGAACTCTTACTCAGGCCTCAATGCACAGGAAGGCATTCGCATTGAGGATAACGTGAAGGGAACGGCCACCAACAGCAATTTCTCCAACAACACGCTGAACGGCGTGGCGATGGTCGCGACGACCACGGCCAGCACGTTGAATATTGACCTCAGCCAAGTCTCCAACAACAGGCAGTTCGGTGTGGTCACAGCCGGAGCACTCGGAACGATTCGCCTGACAGGTAATGAGATCACGGACAATGTAACGAATGGCATCTCGATCAGCAGCGGATCGGTATGCACAAACCAGAAGAACCACATCACGACGCCGACGATGGCTGCCAACTGCACCTTCCTCGATCAGTAAGATGCATTGGCGGCTTTTGCTCTCTCGGCGGGCTGCGGTTTAGTTATGCAGAATTGCAGTCGGCTGACAGAGCTATAAAATTCAGGAAGCCCCCAAAGATTCTCCCTGGATAAAACCTACAGCCTGCCGTTATCAAGCGGCAGGCTGTAGGTTTTTTGTATGGAAGCCAAGCGCACCCCTTTGTCGTCAAGACGATTCGGATGTGCTTGCGCTTTTTTTGAAAGATTGTGCTTACGCTTTTTGCTCCGCGTGTAGAGCCGACGACGCTGATTCTTCTGCTCCGTCCTGCGGCTGCTCATTCTTTCTTTGCTCAATCGAAACATAATCGCGCGCGTCGTGTCCCAGATAAATCTGGCGCGGTCGCGCGATCTTCTGGTCAGGGTCTTCGAGCAGTTCGACCCATTGTGCGAGCCAGCCGGAAGTGCGCGGGATGGCGAACAGCACCGGGAACATGTCGACCGGAAAACCCATCGCTCGATAAATAATCCCGGAATAAAAGTCCACGTTCGGATAGAGCTTGCGCTTGACGAAATACTCGTCTTCGAGCGCGATTCGTTCCAGCTCCAGCGCGATGTCAAGGAGCGGGTCTTTGCCCGTCACTTCAAAGACCTCGTAGGCGACCTGCTTGATGATCTTGGCGCGCGGGTCGTAGTTCTTATAAACGCGATGCCCGAATCCCATCAAACGAAACTCGCCGTTCTTGGCGCGCTTGACGTACTCCGGCACTTTATCAATCGAGCCGATCTCCTTGAGCATTCGCAGCACAGCTTCATTCGCGCCGCCGTGCAGCGGCCCGTAGAGGGCTGCGGCCGCACCGGCAATCGAAGAGTAAGGGTCTGTGTGCGCGCTCCCGATTGAGCGCATCGCGTTGGTGCTGCAATTTTGCTCGTGGTCTGCGTGCAGAATAAAGAGGACGTTTAAGGCTCGCTCTAATACCGGGTCTGGTTGATACTTGACCTCTGTCGTCTTAAACATCATGTTCAGGAAATTGCCCTCGTAGCTCAGGTCGTTATCCGGATAGGCGTAGGGCAATCCCTTGCGATGGCGAAAGGAGAAGGCTGCGATGGTCGCCACCTTGGCGATCAGCCGGTTGATCTGTTTCTGCCGGCAATTCACATCGAAGATGTTCTTCGCCTCCGGGTAAAAGGTCGAGAGCGCGCCGATTGTGCCGACGAGCACGCCCATCGGGTGCGCGTCGTAATGAAGGCCGTCCATCACCTTCTTGATGCTCTCATGTATGAACGTGTGATGTGTAATCTGCCAGGTCCATTCCTTCAACTCGTCTGCGGTCGGCAGCTCTCCGTAGAGCAGCAGGTAAGCGACTTCCAGATAAGTGCTCTGCTCTGCAAGCTGCTCTATGGGATAGCCGCGATAACGAAGTATGCCAAGATCGCCGTCGATAAAGGTGATGCGGCTCTTGCACGAAGCGGTGTTCATAAAGGCCGGATCATAAGTCATCATCCCGAAGTCTTCGTCCGCGACCTTGATCTGCCGCAAATCCATAGCACGGATCGTATCGTTCTCGATGGGAATCTCGTATTGTTTTCCTGTACGATTATCCGTAATCGTCAAAGTGTTCGCGCTCATATCTCCTCCACAGATGACAAATAGACGCGCTCTGGCCCTCACCTCGACAAAGCTTTGGCCCACGCGCACAGCTAAATTTTTTCGTCCAGACTTGTATCGCCAAGAAAGGTACGCCACAAAAGGGCTTGATGACAAGCGCAAGTGCAGGGATGAAGGCGGAAAGCGAAAGGATGAAGGCGGAAGGATGAAAGGCTTGGTGATGTTAATGGAATCATTCAGCTAACATCGCCACTCTTTCATCCTTCATCCTTCCGCCTTCATCCTTGCTCTGTGATATGCTTAGGCAAAATTCCTCCTTTAACTGTGTGAACGCTGGTGGCTGTTGTGACTCCGCTTCTCCAAAAGGTCTTTAGAAGTCTAGGGCGCGCTTCCGTCGGGCGCGACGACGAGCCGATTCGTGATGAGTTGCAGAGCGTCGAGCGCCTTGAGCAGGAGGCCGCACAGCTTGCCGCCGAGCATCGTGTTTACGCCGGGCGACGGCGCGGTCGCCGCCTTCTGCCCGCGCTCGAAGAGAACGGTCGCCAACTTGTCGCAGCCTATCACGCGCTCACGGATGCCATACGCCTTGAGCGCACCATCTCGCCAGCCGCCGAATGGCTCGTCGATAATTTTCACATCGTCGAGGAACAGCTACGCGAAATCCGCGAAGACCTTCCACGTGGGTTTTACTACGAGCTGCCCAAGCTGGAAAACACTGACCTCGCGGGTTACCCGCGCATCTACGCCATCGCGCTTTCTCTCATCGCGCACACGGACAGCCGTCTGGACACAGAGACGCTCAAGCGTTTTATGCGCGCCTACCAGCAGGTCACGCCGCTCACCATCGGCGAGCTGTGGGCCATCGCCATCACTTTGCGTCTCGCGCTGGTGGAGAATCTGCGCCGCATCTCCACACGCATCGTCGCCGCGCGTGAAGCCAGAGAAGAGGCAGACGCGCTCGCGGACAAGCTCCTGGAGATGGCAGGCCTTAAGCCCGAAGGATTGACGGCGATGCTCACCGGGCGTCTGGGCAAGCGCGAGGATTTAGACCGCGCCTTCGTCGTCCAACTGACACAGCGTCTGCGCGATCAGGACCCGGCAGTGATGCCCGTCTTCGACTGGCTGGAACAGCAGCTACAGAAGCGCAAGCTCAGCACAGAGCAGATCGTTCACCTTGAGCACCAGCGGCAGGCCGCCGCGCAGGTCACAGTCGGCAATATCATCACCAGCATGCGACTGCTCTCGACCCTGGACTGGCGCGATTTTTTCGAGAGCGTCAGCCTGGTCGATCCCGCACTCGCGGAAGACCCTGCGGGCGTCTATGCGCGTATGACGTTTGCGACGCGCGACCGCTACCGCCACGTCATCGAGCGCATCAGCAAACGCACGCGCGCATCCGAGATAGAGGTCGCGCGCGGCGCTGTGCGTCTCGCCTCAGAAGCGCAAAAGGCAGACCCTAAGGACACTGGACGCACGCACGTCGGCTACTATCTCATTGACGACGCCGTCGTCGAGCTGGAAAAAACCTTCGGCTATAAATTGCGCCTGCGCGAGCGTGCGCGTCGAGCGATCCTCTCGCACCCGACCTTTTTTTACCTGGGCATGCTGTCGCTGCTAACGTCTCTGGTGATCTTTGCGCTTCTCATCTCCGCTTATCGCGAGGGAGCGTCGCTTTTGCTTCTCGTCGCGCTCGCTTTGCTCTCGCTGATTCCGGCGAGCGACCTGGCCTTGAGCGTGCTGAACTGGGACATCACGTATCTACTGCCGCCGCGATTGCTGCCGAGCATGGATACCTCGCGCGGCATCCCTGAAGACGCACGCACGATGGTGGTCGTGCCCACTCTCTTCACCAGCGTCGAGACCGTCAAGGAGCTTCTCGAACGGCTTGAGGTTCACTATCTGGCCAACACGGACGAGCATCTTTACTTCGCCCTGCTAGGAGACTTCGCGGACGCGCCCTCTGAAGAGATGCCTGTGGACGCGTCGCTGCTTGAGACGGCGATGGCAGGCATTGAAGAGCTGAACGCGCGTTACAGCGTGGGCCAAAGCGATGATAAAGCTAAGGCAGCTATGGCGCGCTTTCATCTTTTTCACAGGCGGCGACAATGGAACGAGGGCGAGGGGCGATGGCTGGGCTGGGAACGAAAGCGCGGCAAGCTTGAAGAGTTCAATCAATTCCTGCGCGGCGCGCGCGAGACAAGTTTTATCGTTGCGACCGCTTCAACGGAGTTGCTCTCTAAAGTTCGCCATGTGATTACGCTAGACTCCGACACACAACTGCCGCGCGAGGCTGCGCGCCGTCTCGTCGGACACATCACGCACCCGCTCAATCGTCCCTTTTACGATGCGCAAAGAGCGCGCGTCACGCGCGGCTACGGCATTCTTCAACCGCGCGTCAGCGTTTCTCTTGAGAGCGCCGCGCGCTCGCGCTTCGCTCGTATCTTCTCCGGCAACACCGGCATCGATCCTTATACAACCGCCGCTTCGGATGTCTATCAAGACCTCTTCGGCCAAGGCAGCTTTACGGGCAAGGGCCTGTACGACGTGGACGCCTTTACACGCGCGCTCGAAGGCCGCGTGCCGGAAAATTCTCTGCTCAGCCACGACCTGTTTGAATGCCTCTATGCGCGCGCCGCGCTCACCACAGACATAGAGTTTCTGGACGACTATCCTGCGCACTATGAGACTTTCGCGCAGCGCCAGCATCGCTGGACGCGCGGCGACTGGCAGATTGCGCGATGGATTGGCCCACGCGTGCGCGACGCGCATGACCGAAGCGTGCCGAACAGATTGCCATTGATCGCGCGCTGGAAGATTTTTGACAACCTGCGCCGCAGCCTCGTCGCGCCCTCGATTATTCTCTGGCTCGCTTTCGCCTGGACGCTGCTGCCAGGGCGTGGCGCTTTGTGGACGCTCTTCATTTTACTGACGCTGGCTTTTCCCGTTTACGCGCACGTCACGACGAGTTTGCTGCTGCATCCGCGCGGCATCCCCTGGACAAGCCACTTCTGGAGCGTGTGGGGAGACGTGCGCACCAACACGGCGCAGGTCGCACTCTCCATCACCTTTCTGGCGCATCAGGCGTACCTGATGACGGACGCGATCATTCGGACTCTTTATCGCAAGCTCGTTTCGCGTCGTCATCTGCTGGAATGGACGACCGCCGCGCAGGCTGAGCAGGGCAGCCGCCACGACCTCGCGTCAGTCTTTCGCTTTATGTGGCCGACCGAATTGGTCGTGGCTGTCGTCTCTGCGCTCGTCCTTACGGTTCGTCCGGGCATGATGCTCGTGGCTGCTCCGCTCCTGCTGGTGTGGGCCATCTCGCCATTGATAGCGTACTGGGTCAGCCGTCCCGGCGCGAGGAAACGAGAGGAATTGTTAGAACGTGACGCGCAGGCGGCGCGTTTGATTGCTCGGCGAACGTGGCGCTTTTTCGAGACCTTCGTGACGCAGGAAGACCAGTGGCTTCCCCCAGATAATTTTCAGGAAGACCCTAAGCCTGTGGTCGCGCACCGCACTTCGCCGACGAACATAGGGCTGCTCCTTCTCTCGACGGTTGCGGCGCACGACTTCGGCTACACGGGGACGCTCGAAATGGTCGAGCGTCTTGAGCTGACTTTTCAGACGATTGATAAGCTGCCACGCTTTCGCGGCCACCTCTTCAACTGGTACGACACGCGCACGCTCGAAGCACTCACGCCGCAGTACATCTCTACAGTCGACAGCGGGAATCTCGCCGGGCATCTGCTCACACTCAAGCAGGCGTGTCTGGATATGTATGACCGCCCGTTGTTCGATGAGCGTATCTTCGCGGGCCTCAGTGACACGCTCCAGATGATGCGGCAGGAATCGTCGCGGCTCGCCGCTGCGCGCCAGCGCACGGAAGTCGTCACCATCAAGCAACTGCGCGAAGAGATAGAAGCCTGCTCAGGACTACTCGCCGCGCGTCTGCCGGAGACTTTGAGCGAGTGGGCGGCGCTGCTTTCATCGCTCGCGAGGCACACGGAAGAGATTGATGACATCGCTGGCGCGCTCTCGCAGGAGCACGGACAGGAGAATTTTACGGAGCTGCGTTTCTGGATCAGTTCTATGTCGCGACAGACGCAGGCCTACCAGCGCGACATGCGTGTGCTGGCGGCGGGCGGCTCTGTGACCGCTTCCTTCGGCGCGCAGGTTGAGCAGATGGCCCACGCTTTCAATACGGAGGCGTTTGCAGAGCTTCAGAAGAACATCGCCGTGCTTGAGCGTGCCAGCCAACTCAGCGAGATGGTTGAAGCTTATGACGCGGCGCTCGTCAATCTCTCGGCGCTGCGTCAGGAGGTCGAAGCTCAAACGCTTTCAAGCAGTAACAGCAATGCTTCAACAAATCACGACGATAACGTCAAAAATCAAAGCGTTGCTCTGACAAATCATGCGGGCGCGCTCGACGCTCTTGCGACGTTCGGGAAAAGACTAGAAGACGGGGCGCGTGCCGCGCACAATCTGCTTTCACGCTTGAGCCGACTGGCGAGCGAGTCGGAACGTATGTTCGAGGAGATGGATTTCAAGTTCCTGTTCGACGATGAACGCAAAGTTTTCACCATCGGATATAACGTCTCTGCCGGACGCCGCGATAATTCATATTACGATCTGCTCGCGTCGGAATCGCGCCTGACCAGTTTTATCGCCATCGCCAAAGGCGACGTGCCGCAGGAGCACTGGTTTCATCTGGGCCGTCAGTTGACGCCCGTCGATTCAAGCCGTGCACTGATCTCCTGGACGGCGACGATGTTCGAGTACCTGATGCCGCTGCTGGTCATGCGCAGCTACGACAATACGCTCCTGGATCAGACGCATCATGCGGCCGTCTGGCGGCAGATAGAATACGGCGAAGAGCGCGGCGTCCCCTGGGGCATCAGTGAATCTGCCTATAATGCGCGAGACCTGCATCTCAACTATCAGTACGGGCCATTCGGCGTGCCTGGCCTCGGCCTCAAGCGAGGACTGTCGGAAGATTTGGTGGTCGCGCCTTATGCGACGATGCTCGCGGCGATGGTTGCGCCGCGTCGTGCGATGATGAATCTGCGCCGCCTGGCGCGCGAAGGGGCTCTGGGCCAGTACGGTTTCTACGAATCGATTGACTACACAACGGAGCGACTGCCGCAGGATCAAAGGCGCGCTATCATTCGCGCCTTTATGGCCCACCATCAGGGCATGTCGCTGGTCGCGCTGGACAATCTGCTCAACGAGAATGTGATGCAGCAGCGCTTTCATGCAGAGCCTTTGGTGCAGGCGACGGAGTTGCTCTTGCAGGAGCGAGTCCCGCGCAGTGTGGCCGCCGCTCACCCGCGCGCCGAAGAAGTCTTGTCCAGTCGCGTCGTGCGCACGCTGACAGGGCTTGTGTCGCGCGTTTACGATTCGCCCGATCTGCCCACGCCGCGCACACAGCTTCTCTCTAACGGCACTTACTCTGTGATGGTGACATCGGCGGGCGCTGGCTATTCGAGGTGCGCGGCGCTTGCCGTGACGCGCTGGCGCGAAGATGTGACGCGCGATCACTGGGGCTCTTTCTTTTACCTGCGCGACGTACGCAGCGGCGCAGTCTGGTCTGCCGGTTATCAACCGACGGGGCAAAGGCCGCGCACATACGAAGTCTCCTTCTCCGAAGACAAGGTCGATCTCTGGCGCACGGACGCAGGTATAGTCACGCACACGGAGATCATCGTCTCGCCCGAAGACAATGCGGAAGTGCGTCGCGTTTCGCTGACCAATCAATCGACGCGCGTGCGCGAGATTGAACTGACCAGCTACGCAGAGATAGTCATTGCGCCGCACGCAGCGGACATGGCGCATCCGGCCTTTAGCAATCTTTTTATCGAGACCGAGTTTATTCCGGCGGAGAATGCACTGCTCGCGCGCCGCCGCCAGCGTTCCAGCAAGGACGAGCCGGTCTACGCCTTGCACGTCATCTTTACGGAGGGAGAGCGCGTCGGCGCTGTGCAATACGAGACGGATCGCAGCCGTTTTCTCGGGCGCGGCCACACGACGGCTGCGCCTGCGGCGGTCTTGGAAGAGCGACCGCTCTCGAACACGACGGGCGCAGTGCTCGACCCTGTCTTCTCTTTGCGCCAGCGCGTGCGACTGCAACCGGGGCAGACGGCGCGCGTCTCTTACGCGACCGCCGTTGCGCGTTCGCGCGAAGAAGCATTGATGCTCGCGGACAAGTATCACGACCCTTCTATCTTCGAGCGCGAGGCGCGACTGGCCTGGACGCAATCGCAGGTCGAGATGCGTCATCACAACGTCGACGCCGAAGAGGCGCATCTCTTTCAGCGATTGGCCGGGCGCGTGCTTTACGCAGACCCATCTTTGCGCCCACGCCCGCACGTGCTGGCGTTGAATACTAAGTCACAATCGAGCCTGTGGCCTTACGGCATCAGCGGCGACCTGCCCATAGTCATCGTGCGCATCAATCGCTCGGAGGATTTGAATACCGTCCGCCAACTGCTGCGCGGCCACGAATACCTGCGCTTGAAGGGCCTCGCTATTGACCTGGTAATTCTCAACGATCACCCGCCGAGCTACGCGCAGGAGTTGCAGGAAGAACTTCTTGCGCTGGTGCGCGCGAGCGGCTCTGCGCCGTTGCAGGACAAACCCGGAGGCGTCTTCCTTCGCCGCTCTGACCTGATTCCGGAAGCTGATCGAATACTGCTGCACGCTGTGGCGCGCGTCGTCGTCGTGCCGGAGCGCGGCGCGCTCGAAGAGCAGCTTGTCCGTCGCATGCCTGAGGAACAGCCGCCACCTCCGTTTAATCCGCGTATGCCCTCTCGCAGTTATCCCGAGCCGACCATCGTTACGCCGGAGCTTACTTTCTTTAACGGTCTGGGCGGCTTTGCTCACGGCGGGCGCGAATATGTGACGGTGTTACGCGATGCGCAGTGGACGCCCGCGCCCTGGACTAACGTCATCGCCAACGAGCGCGATTTCGGCTTTCAGGTGACGGAGACCGGCGGCGGCTACACATGGTCTGTCAACAGCCGCGAGAATCGTCTGACGCCGTGGTCTAACGACGCCGTCAGCGATCCTGTGGGCGAAGCCATCTACCTGCGTGATGAAGAGAGCGGCACGATCTGGACGACCACGCCGCTGCCCGTGCGCGAAGAAGAGCCCTACATGATTCGTCATGGTCAGGGTTACACGGTGTTCGAGCATACGAGTCACGGCATCAGCCAGGAGCTTTTGATGTTCGTCCCTTTGGATGCGCCGGTGAAGATTTCCGTGCTGCGTCTGCGCAATCGTACGGATAGGCGGCGGCGTCTGTCCGTCACTAGCTACAGCGAGCTTGTGCTGGGCGTCGAGCGCGGCTCGTCCGCTCCATATATCATCACTGAGATTGACGAAGCGAGCGGCGCAATCTTTGCGCGCAATCCTTATAACAACGAGTTCGCGCAGCGCATAGCCTTCGCGGACATGAGCGCGCCGCGCCGCACAGTGACGTGCGACCGCAAAGAATTTCTCGGACGTAACCGGACACACAGGCGACCAGCGGCTTTGCGCCGCGCGCACCTCTCCGGCCGCACAGGCGCAGGGCTTGATCCATGCGCGGCGCTGCAAACTACCTTAGAGCTTGCGCCGGGCGAAACGCGCGAAGTCGTCTTACTTTTAGGCGAAGGCGAGACCGTGGAAGAGGCGCGCGAAGTTTTGACGCGTTACCGACAGCCGCAGGCGGCGGGTGAAGCCTTCGAGCTGGTGCTTTCGCACTGGGACAAAATCCTTGACACCATCGAAGTCCACACGCCGGACACGGCGATGGACACGATCTTGAATCGCTGGCTGCCTTATCAGGCGCTCGCGTGTCGCGTGCTGGCGCGCTCGGCTTTTTACCAGTCTGGCGGAGCTTATGGCTTCCGCGATCAGCTACAGGACGTGATGGCGCTCGTTTACGCCCGCCCGGATATTGCGCGCGCCCAATTGTTGCGCGCCGCCGCACATCAGTTCAAAGAAGGCGACGTGCAGCACTGGTGGCATCCGCCGACAGACCGTGGCGTGCGTACGCGTTTCTCCGACGATCTTTTGTGGCTGCCTTACGTGACCAGCTTTTACATCAACACGACGGGCGACGCGGCAGTGCTGGACGAAATAGTCCCCTTCCTCGAAGCGCCACTTCTCGCTGCGGGTGAAGACGAGTCCTACACGCAGCCCAAAGTCTCTGGCGAGAGCGCGAGTCTCTATGAGCATTGCGTGCGCACGCTAGACCGCAGCCTGAAGGTAGGCGCGCACGGGTTGCCGCTGATGGGCTCTGGCGATTGGAATGACGGGATGAACCGCGTCGGCAATCAGGGGCGTGGCGAGAGCATCTGGGTCGGCTGGTTTCTGCACACGACGCTCGGCTGGTTCAAGCCCTACGCGGAAGCGCGCAAAGACGAGAAACGCGCCAGTGCTTACAGCGAGCATATAGAGAAGCTCAAGGGCGCGCTCGAAGCGGGAGGATGGGACGGCGACTGGTACAGGCGCGCTTACTTTGACGACGGCACGCCGCTAGGCTCTGTGCAGAACGAAGAATGTCGTATCGATTCAATCGTGCAGTCTTGGGGCGTGATCTCAGGCGCTGCCGATCATCATCGCGCTGTGCGTGCGATGGCCGCCGTCGAAGAGTATTTGATTCGTCGCGGCGATGGTCTGGTCATTCTCTTTACGCCGCCCTTCGACAGAAGCGCGCTCGACCCCGGCTATATCAAAGGCTATGTGCCGGGCGTGCGCGAGAACGGCGGGCAGTACACGCACGCGGCGCTGTGGATGCTGATCGCTTACGCCATGCTCGGCGACGGTGATCGCGCGGGTGAACTTTTCGCGCTCCTTAATCCGATCAACCACGCCTCTACGCGCGCGGGGCTTCACAAGTACAAGGTCGAGCCGTACGTTGCCGCAGGCGATGTCTACGCCGTGCCACCGCACACAGGGCGCGGCGGCTGGACTTGGTACACGGGCTCTGCGAGCTGGATGTACCGCGCCGGTCTGGAATTTATGCTCGGCTTCAAGTTGCAGGGTGATCGTTTACGGATTGACCCTTGCATTCCTCCGGGCTGGCGCGACTACGAGATCAACTACCGCCACAAGACTGCGCGCTACCAGATCAAAGTCGAGAACCCCTACGGCCTGAGTCGCGGCGTCGCCAGCGTAGAGCTTGACGGCGAATTGTTGCCCACGGACGACATTCCTATCACAGACGACGGCGCGCGCCACTCAGTGCGCGTCGTCCTCGGCACGCGCCCACCCTCAGCAGACGAGCGCCGCAGCAACGAGACAGCGCAGGCGTCTTCATTGAATGAATAAACTGGAGATCAAATCTTTTGCAGAATTTTTGCTCCGGCTGGTTGATTCGGGCGTTAGCACTTACGAGGAAAACAATTGCGCACGAATATCGTCTTGATCGACTTGGAAAGTGTACAACCAGAATCACTGGCGGTCTTAGAGCGTGACCACTTCAAGGTCTTCGTGTTCGTTGGCGCCAGCCAAACCAAAGTGCCCACTGGAATCGCCACCGCAATTCAGCGAATGGGATCAAACGGCGAGTACGTCATAATCTCTGGTAATGGAAAGAACGCACTTGATTTCCACATCTGTTTTTACATTGGCCGGTTAGTGGCTCAAGACCCATCAGCCTATTTTCACGTCATCTCAAAAGATCATGGTTTCGATCCACTCATCCAGTATCTCAGGTCGAAAAAGATATTCTGTGCCCGATCATCCGGCATCGATGACATCCCGCTGGTGAAAGCCAGCCACAAGAAGACTCCCGGCGAGAGAGCGCAGTTGTTCATAGAAAAACTAAGACAGCCCAGAGTCACCAGGCCGCGCGTTATCAAGACTCTATCCAGTGCAATCGCGGTCCACTTTCAGAAGCAAATAACGGACGCAGAGATTGAGGCCGTTATCGCCGCAATGAAGAAAATCGGTTTCATCTCCGTTGCCGGGAGTAAGGTGTCATATAAAGCCGAGGGCTAACGACTCATTCGACCGGAGCGGATATGGCTTGATTCTCATTCGCAAGATTGAAGGCATAGTCAGATTCTTCCCACCCGGTCAAGCCCGGCGTTGGACAGACAAAATAAGGAGAGCATCTTGGCTGCAACAATTCTCATGGTTCTTAGTGCGAGCATTATCTTCACGCTCGGAGTCCTCCACCTTATCTATACTTTCTGGGGGCCAATGCTCAAGCCCCGCGACCGCGCTCTGCAAATCAGCATGAGCCGGATTTCACCTGTCATTACGAAAGAGACGACAATGTGGCGGGCCTGGGTGGGTTTCAATGCCAGCCATAGCATGGGGGCTATTTTGTTCGGCTTGGTTTTCGGTTTTCTCGCACTGGCTCACGGCCAACTTCTCTTTCAGTCAACGTTTCTGCTCGTTGTCGGGCTGGCAATGCTTGGTAGTTTTGTTGTGCTCAGCAAGGTTTATTGGTTCAGGACGCCTTTAATAGGCATCAGCATTTCTTTGGCCTGCTATGTCGCCAGCATTGCGCTATCGCGTGCCTCATAAAGTTTTCGAGCGGACGTGAGACACGCTTCGAGCAGCAAAGTAATCAAGTCACGGGTGATGAAGCCCAGAAAACAAGATGCAGAGTTGAACGCTACAATCGAAGTGAGGTCTGACAACTCATTCAACCAGACCGCTCGATAAAATACTTCTCATCCTTCTTTCTCATCGAGACAAATTAATGAGCCTCTTCGCTGACCACCCGTCCGTTGATGATCGTGCCTGTGCAGTGCGTGGTGTACTCGAAGGGGTCGCCGTCGTAGAGGGCCAGGTCTGCGTCCTTGCCTGTTTCAAGTGAGCCGACGCGGTTGTTGATGCCAAGCATCCGGGCGGCGTCAATCGTGATGGTTGCGAGCGCTTCGTCGAAGGAGAGGCCGTTGGAGGCGGCGACTGCGGCTTCGAAGAGGACGACGCGCGTCTTGGGCACGTAGCCCTCGAAGCCGCTTTGCAGGGCGATTGCGATACCTGCTTTGCGAAGCGTGGCTGCGGTCTCCATGCTGAGGTTTTCCGTCTCTCCGGCGGCGCGCGTCATCGTCGGATGAATGATGACGGGCACACCGGCGGCCTTGATCTGCTCAGCGATCATGTAGGCTTCGGCCGCGCCGTCCAGAATTACGCGTAGGTTGAACTCTTTGGCGAGACGCAGGACGCTGATGATATTGTGCGCGCGCTGAACTGTGACCAGCAGCGGCAGCTCTCCCTTAAGGACGCGCACTAAGGCTTCCGTGCGCAGGTCACGCGCGCCCTTTTGGTCTTCCTTCGCGCTCTGTTGTTTGCGGTCATACTCCTGCGCCTTGATCAACTCTGTGCGCAGCATCGCAATCTCTTTCGCATAAGTGCCGGGCGCGCGCCCTCCCGTGGCAAGTCCGGCGTCACCGACCGAAGCCGCGATCATCGCTGCCGGAATAACGAGCGCCTGCTCGACCTCGCCCGTGATGGTCTTGACGATCATGGTCTGCCCGGAGATCAGAGAGCCCGGCCCGTGTCCCGTGTGAAGGGTCGTGACGCCGAAGCCGCGCACCCATTCGATCAATCGCTCGCGACCATTGTAAGCATCCACGGCGCGCAGCTCCGGTTGGATGGCGGCGGAGCGTTCGAGCTGCATCTGGTCGTGCGGCTGATTCAAATATCCTGCGAGGCCGATGACAGAATGCGCGTCGATCAGGCCGGGCGTGACGACGCGCGCATTGATGGTTCTGTAGTTCGCAGGAATCTGAACGCCGGAGGCTGGGCCGACGCGCTCGATCTTGCCGTCGCGGATGAGCACTACGCCGTCGCGAATCGCAGGCCCGGCCATCGTGTAAACGGTTTCTCCGCGCACGGCCAACTGTTGGGCCAATGCTGAAGAGACTGTAGCGATAAAGATGACGAGCGCAAAGAAACAGAGAAGGCAAAGTCTGACACGGTTCATGGCGTGTTCATGAAAGCTTATCATTGGCCCGCCTCCTCTTCGCTGCGCTCGACCTCGTCCGTGTGTAATATCTGACCGCTTCCGACGCCCTTTCCGCCAACGGCGTAAAGACGATCATCCGGATTCGCGCGGTCAAAGACCCTGACGCCTTCGACAAAGGTTTCCAGCACGTGCGTATAAACGCTCAAGGGATCGCCGGAGAGGATAATAAAGTCCGCATCCTTGCCCGTCTCCAATGTGCCGACACGATCCTGTAGGTCCAGCATCTGCGCGCCCGCCTGTGTCATGGCGAAGAGCGCGCGCTCGCGTGACATGCCCGCACGCACGGAAAGCGCTGCCGCGCGAAGGAAGAGGCGCGAGTCCGTAATGTAATCGTCCGTATTAAAGCCTACGAGCACGCCTGCGCGGTCAAGCATCATTCCATTGCCGAACGACACGTCCACGGATTCGAGTTTTCCGCCCGGAGCATCGACGACCGTGATGGACGCGTAGGCACGCGCACGCGCGATCTCGTTTGCCACTTTCCATCCCTCCGTGACGTGATGCAGGATAATGCGAAAGCCGAACTCTTTAGCGAGGCGTAGCGCCGTCAAAATGTCGTCGTGCCGGTGCGTGTGAAAGTGTACGACGCGTCGGCCTTCAAGAACTTCGACGAGGGCTTCCAAAGCCAGATCGCGTGCGGGCAGCTTCGTTGGATCATTTTTGGCGCGCGAGATTTTCTCGCGGTAATCCTGCGGTTTGACCAGTTGCTCGCGCAGGAGCGCGGCGCTCTTGGCACGCGTACCTGGAAATGGGCCCGTCGCTTCTGGTCTGAGCGGGTTCGTGCCGTTCGCCATCTTCATCCCGCCGAGGATGCGCCCCTGTGCATCTTTGATTAAAAGCTCATCAATCGTCTCTCCACGCCTGAGCTTGAGATAAAGCGTCTGACCACTTAGCAGATGTGAAGAGCCGGGCATGACGTTGACGGTCGTGATGCCGCCTGCACGTGCGCGCTTCAAACTGTTGTCGCGGACGTTGATGGAATCCAGTATGCGCACGTCCGGCTGAATGGGCGCGGAATTATCGCCGCCGGAGCCGCCGCCTATGTGGCTGTGCGTATCTACAAGTCCGGGCATAATCACTTTGCCGGAAGCGTCTATGACCTCTGCGTCCGCAGGAATCTGAACGGAGGCGCGCGCTCCGACGGCCGTGATCTTGCCGCGCCGGATGATGAGCACGCCGTCCTGAATGGCAGGGCCGTTGATGGGAATCAAGGTCGCGCCCGTGAAAGCCCGCGCACGCTCCTGCGCATTAACCTCTTGGGCAATCGCGCATAGCAACAGGAGCAGTAGCGCACAGGCCTGGACAAGAATAGATTTCATCTACTTCTCCTTCGGAAGAGAACCGGCGGCACACGTTTTGTCGAGCTTAAGGGACTTAAGATTGCGCGAAGCTTCCGTTTTGTGTCAAGCGAGAAGAAGCGAGGGTAGTGACTCATTTTAAGCCAAGAGGATTCAAACAGGATGGACAGGATAAGCAGGATAAAAGCAAAGCTCATCAAGATAAGTTGAGTTTTTAACTTTAATATTTAAACCTTAACGTGATGCTTTCTTTTTTTATCCTGACAATCTCTGTCCATCCCTGTTAATTTCTTTCTCCGACTTAAACTGAACCACCATTAAAGCGAGGCTGGCGGGATGCGAATCATGCTTTACGATGGGAGGGTGCGCAGGATATATGCCAATTTCTCAATTGCGGCGGCATCCCTGTGACGCCCTGCCGTGGTAGGATGAGTAATTTTCGTAGTCGATCAAACATGGGAGGATTCAGATATGAGCGTCAAAGACAAATTCACGACGGACGAATGGCGTAGCCTGCTGAAAGCACCGATGCTGTGCGCTTACGCCGTCGCAGGTGCAGCGCCGAGCAAGCAGGATGATTTTGTGCGGGAGATGGCTGCCGTCGCCGAGGGCGTCGTCGAAAGCGAACACCGGGCGGCGAAAGATTCTTTACTCGGAGCGGTCATCGCAGACATCGTCGCTAATGCCGAAGATGAAAGGCGCGGGCCGACTGAAAAACTCTCTCTGGAAGAGGTCAAGGCGAAGGCGCTAGAGACTTGCAGGGCGGTGGCGGCGGCGCTGGAAACCAAAGTGAGCGCCGAAGAGGGCTACGAATACAAAAGGTGGGTCTTGATCGTCGCGGAAAAGGTCGCGAAGGCGGCAAAAGAAGGCGGATTGTTCGGGTTCGGCGGGGAGCAGGTCAGCGGGAGCGAGGTGACGATCATCAACGAAATCGGCGAGGCCATAAGAATCTAAGCATATCCCGGAAGTTGGCCCAGCGAAATTGCGTGTGAGCCAGCGCCGTCGAAGAGCGACCTCGATCACACTCGATTCCAGACTGAAGTTCCAGTGTCTGCCTGAAAGATAAAATACTTATCATTCGCTCTTGATAGCGCCCAGCGTTCTCTTGATCGTGACGAGTGCGCCCAGGTGATAGGCGTTGTGATCGGCGACGAGCAGCGCCTCGCGTAAAACGGTCTGCCCGTCGCCGTGCGCGATGGGCGCGAAGAGGTCTATCGAAGGGTCTTCAACAAGTTCTTCCATCGCTTTCAAATCCGCGCGGAAAG
>DATLMN010000111.1:0-18745 GCA_035537255.1 Pyrinomonadaceae bacterium
GATCTCGGCAGCCTTACGGGCAGCATCTGCGGCCTCGCGCCAGTCCTGCTGAGCAGATTTTATCCCGGCATCCTTGGCCGCTTCGTCGCCCTTGATCTTATTGGCGGCATTCCAGCGATCAGCGCCGCGCAAACGCAGCGCATCGCTCAGGCCCTGCCAGAACGCGTCCTGATCAGAATCGGCGGCCAAACCCTCTTTGAAAGCGGCGATGGCCTCGTCCCATTTTTTCGTGTTGAGCGCTTCCTGTCCGGCCTTAAAGGTGCGGTTGAGGACGGCGTTGATGTTGACGTTCTTTTTATTCTCCGCGTCGACCTCTGCGTTCTTACGTTCAATCTCTTCTCGCTTCGCACGCTCTTCGGCGCTCTCCGAACGGGGTGTTGACCCGCCACCACTGCCGCCCCCACTGTTACGTGCGGCGGCCATCGCCTTGATCTCTTCAAGCGTAAAGCGTTTGCCGTCGCCGCCCGCGCCGAGTTGTAGCTCGTAATCAGTATTTTGTCCGACTTTGACGCCGGGCAGGGCATCCGGACGGGCGTTCGGAGCGCTGGCGGCAATCGTATAAGTGCCAGTCAAAGGAATCCCGGCAAACTGGAAGATGCCCTTCTTATCTGTCTTCGTCTCATATTTGCCGGCCATATCCGTGCGAAAAACGTCTATGATCGCACCCTCCACGGGCGTCTTCGTCCCATCGGCTCCGACCAGCACGACATGGCCGCGAAGTGGAGCGACCTGTGCCGAAGCCAGATGGCTGCAAGTCAAAAGCAACGCCAACGCTAACAGCGAGATAAAGTATTTTTGATAACGCATTCGAGGTTCCTCCAAAGAGTTTCAGGCCTTTATCTTGAAAGGCTTGAATAAGATGCTGTGACCAATCGGACGGGTTGTTACTTAAATACTCGAATACAGACCGCACGTCAACAGTAGAAGCGACACTTTTCACTCATACGGGATAGGGTCTGTGATACCCGCTTCGCGAAATGCGCGCAAACGCAGGGCGCATGAATCGCAACGCCCGCACGCGCGCTCCTCCGATTGATAACAGGACCAGGTCAGGTGCAACGGAGCATCCAGCTCAAAGCCGCGACGAACGATCTCGGATTTATGAAGGGCGATGACGGGCGTGACGATCTCGATTGTGGTCTCCGGGCGAGTTCCCCTGTGTATGACCTGCTCGAAGGCGTCATAGAACTCCGGCCGACAATCCGGATAACCCGATGAATCCTCCGCCACCGCGCCGATGTAGATACGCCTTGCGCCGGAGACTTCAGCCCAGCTAGTGGCAATCGACAGCAGATGCGCATTGCGAAAAGGCACATAGCTCGTAGGTATCTCGCGCGAGGTGAGATCGGCTTCGGTGACGGCCATACTGTTGTCCGTGAGAGACGAGCCACCGATGCGCGTCAAATAATCTATTGATGCTGCGAGTCGCCTTGTGACTCCGTAATAGTCGGCAAGCTCCTCAAAGGCGCGGCGCTCTCGTGCTTCAGTACGCTGTCCGTAAGAGACATGCAGAAATGCCAGCTCGTCATTCTCTTCCCTGGCGATGGTCGCCGTGACGCATGAGTCCATCCCGCCCGAGACTAGACAGACGGCGAGCCGCGCACGCTGCTGCTCCGCTTCTTCCTCCAACTCCGCTTGAGCATAAGCTCTGTCGTCATGTCCGCCCATCACACGCCGCGCGCTTCCGCCCCCCAGACCTGCTTGTGCAGTTGCAACTGCATGCGTATATCCATGCCGCTGGTGGCGACCCAATTGGCCACCTCCTGTAAATCAACTTCGCCCCAGACGGGCGAGATGAGGACGGCGCGAGCGCGTCTCTCTAGATCATAACGAGCGATCACTTCTCGTGCGTAGTCCCAATCCGCGCGGCCTGCGATGACGAACTTGACCTCGTCCTTGTCCGCGCGCAGCCGCTTAAGATTGGGCCAATGGTTGCGCGCCTCTTCGCCTGAAGCGGGACATTTGACATCTAGGATCAACCTTGCACGCTCGTCAACCTGCTCTGTAGAGACGTAACCGCCAGTCTCTATCAAGACCTCGTAGCCTTCATCGCACAACCGCTCGATCAGCTTAAAGGCCATGGCTTGGGCCAACGGCTCACCGCCCGTCACTTCTACAAGCTTGCAGCCGAAGGCTCGCACTTGCTCCATGACGGCTTCCAGAGTCATGTGCTCGCCGCCCGTAAAAGTATAGACGCTGTCGCACCAGGTGCAGCGCATAGGGCAACCCGTCAGCCGCACAAACGTACAGGGGCGTCCCATGTGTGTCGATTCGCCCTGCACGGAGCGAAAGATTTCAGTCACGCGAAGCATCATTTTAAAAGACGATGGGGCGGGATAAGCGCTCCCTGATTCGACGGTCAAAAATAGAGTAGAAAAATTTATGCGATCAATCTTTTCGCAGGCTTTTCAGCTCTTTATCCGGCAAAATTATCGCACGCACGCACGGACAAACAAAGCTATCCAGCGCCGCAGGCCACAGCAGCCGAAGGGGCGGCTCTGACATCCAAGCCCTTGGAGGAGCGCAACGGGCGCGCTCCGAAGCATACCGGTTCGTGATAGCATAGAGAACGAATCAAAGCGGTTAGCGATACTGACACCCCCTTGAGAGAGACGACCGCACAGCTCGAAGAATTGGTTGCCGCAGGCGCGCGGCGTTTGCTTGCGCGCGCAGAGGATGCTCGTTCGCTCGGCGTCGAAACGATTGGCCCACGCATTCGCTCGACCCTGGACAAATATTTATTGGCGGGCGATGCGCAAGGTGTTTCCGCTCAGGCCATCGAACAATTTATTGACGGTCTTCATGCAGATGATCTCTGTTTGATCGCGGCGTGCGAGCGCGGCGACGAAAGGGCCTGGAGCGATCTGGTTGAACGCTTCGGGGCGACCGTACGCTCTGCGGCGCGCAGCGCCAGCTCCAACGAAGAGATGGCGGAAGATTTGGCGCAATCCATCTGGGCAGAGCTTCATGGCTTGCGCGTGCGTCCCGATGGACGACCATCCGGGAAGATCGCTTACTATTCCGGGCGCGGCTCGCTCGGCGGATGGCTGCGCGCCGTCGTCGGTCAACTGGCCGTCGACCAGCATCGCAAAGTATCCAGGCTTGTACAGACCGAAGAGGATGCGGATTTTGATCGTCTCGCGCAGGATTCGCACATCGCGGGAGAAGGATTGGGCACGACGCGCTCCGCAGCGCCGCTCAATCCTGAACAGGCGCTCAGTGAAGAGCGCGCCGCGAGCGACTTGGAGGAGGCGCTGGCGCAAGCTTTACGAGAGCTTGAGGCGGAAGACCGCCTGCTCGTCAAGCTCTACTATTTCGATGGCCTGCGCCTCAAAGAAGCAGGCGCTGTGCTGGGCGTTCACGAAGCGACCGCCAGTCGCCGCCTCACGCGTATTCACGCAGAGATACGACATCGCGTCGAGGCTATTCTCATAAAAGAGCATGGATGGACGCGCGAAGAGACGGCGCGCTCTCTGGCAGAGGCCGCCTCTCATCTGGACACAGATTTGCAGTTGATGCTGACGGCGGAAAATGCCACAGACGAAAGCCGCAGCGAGACGTGATGAAAGGGCTTGATGTAAAAATGTTTCGCCCGCAGATGGTCGCCGCAAGCGAGACACGTCCGGAGCGTTCTATAGACATCCGCGCAGGGGTTAGCGCGTCGGGGTCGTCCGATGAAATCTGATTCAAACACGGAGATGGAGCTGCTGTTACGCCGTCAAGCGCGGCGCAGGAAGAGTATGCCTGCCCTGGGAGCAAATGAAAGTAGCGCTCACGAAGGCAATGAGCAGACCGGCAGCACGCACATGGATGCGGACGAGATGAATGCTTATGCGGAGAATGCTTTGCCTGCGCCTGCGCGTGCTCGTTACGTGGCTCATCTGGCCGACTGCGATAATTGTCGAGCAATCGTCACCAGTCTCACGCTGGCCGCGAACGTCCCCGTCACAGACACGGAAGGCGAGACCCAGCAGGCGACTTCGCCCAAAAGGTCTTGGCGCGAATGGCTGGCCGCGCTGCTTTCTCCGCCCTTGATACGTTACGGCGTTCCGGCGCTCGTCCTGATCTCAGTCGCCGGAATCGTATTCCTGGCGATGCGTCAGAGAGACGAGCAACGTAGAGGCGATGAGCCCGCATTGGTCGCGCGCAACAATGATAGGAGCGAGACACAGAACACATCTATCTTGAAGCCTGAAGCGGGGCAATCCCCTGCCCCTGGGACGCTCGCTTCGCCCGCGCTGCGTTCGGATGGGCCAACTCCCGCTCAACCCAAGGAAGGTGAGACGGCGCAGAGTGCCGCCGCCGCTCCTGCCGACAAGGAAGCGAAGGACGCGCTGGCGAAAACCCAGCAGGCGAACGAGCAGGCACGTGAGCCTGAGAATCTATCTGTGCTACAGAATGAGCCGACGGCTACTTCTGCCAGAGAAGCGTCCAGACAGGAGAGGGCGGCACGCGATCAACGCGACGAAGATTTGGTGGCGGCTTCGCCCATACAAGCTGCGCCATCGCCGCCCCCTAAACTTGCGCGGCCCAGCGCCGGGGCCGTAGCGCCCGAGGCGACGGAGGCTGACCGGATCGGTCGTAATCGCAAGGACGACTCTGCGAGTGAAGATCGTGCGGCGGGCTACGGTACGACAGGAAACACTGCTTCACGCGAAGTTGAAGAGAGACAGCCGACCACAGCGACTAGGTCCACGCCGTCAACCCAGGCGCGTAGAAGGGCTGCGCCCAAAGTGCGAGCGATGACGGAAGGCGCTGACGACAACGCCGCTGCCAGCGGCGCGGCAGGCGGCAGATCGAGCGCGACGCGAGAGGTCGGCGGGCGTAGCTTCAGGCGGCAGGGCAGCGCGTGGGTTGACACGGCTTATACACAGGGACGCGCGACCGTCAACGTCA
Source organism: Pyrinomonadaceae bacterium (assembly GCA_035537255.1). Taxonomy (GTDB): domain Bacteria; phylum Acidobacteriota; class Blastocatellia; order Pyrinomonadales; family Pyrinomonadaceae; genus DASQYE01. The sequence continues at coordinate 4,897 of DATLMN010000111.1, forward strand.
CACGCGGCTCGGAACAGTACCGCGCGCTCACGGCGGACGAGCCAGGCCTGCGCGCCATCGCAGATCAACTCGGCGGCGAAGTCATAGTCGTGTGGAAGGGCCGCGCCTACCGCATACGTTGATGAAAGGAAAGCTGTGGTGCTGTTTTGTGATTGATTCCCTTCCCTCAGCTCAAATATCAGTTGAGCGTCAGACAAGCAGGAACTCAACACAGAGACATAGAGCGCACTGAGGATGCACAGAGAGTTGAGAGACGCTCAATCCTCTGTGCTATCTCCGTGTCCTCTGTGCCTCTGTGCTGAACAGTAACCTCCCTTAAGTTCATCTGAATGCTGATAATCCAACTAAGCTTTTGAGATTGATTCCTCAAGCCTCTTCACGTTAACCTAGCGGCATTCCCCTGCAAACGAATCTTTTCTGATTCAGCCCGAGAAGGAGTTCGGACTCTTTATGTCAAGAAACGTACTCTCTGCCGTTCGTTTGAGCACGACAGCAATTCTATGCGCGTCGCTCCTGATGCTCGTCCTCGCGCCTGTTGCTGCTGTCGTGCGCGCGCAGGAAGAGAGACCGCAATCGAGCGCAACACAGCGCAGAAGAAATAGCAGCAGAGGTGTGCGCGCTAACAGTCAGAGCCGCAGCGCGCCGCGCAATCCGGAGATCGCACGTCTCATCTCAGAGATAGATGCGCGCAATATCGAAAGCACCATACGCAAGCTGGTCTCCTTCGAAACGCGCAATACGCTCTCGGCGCAGGACAATCCGGTGCGCGGCATCGGCGCGGCGCGCGACTGGCTCTACGATGAGTTTCAAAAGATAGCGGCGCAATCGGGCGGGCGCATGACGGTTGAAAAGCAATCTTATCTACAAGAGGCCATGCCGCCGCCGCAGGGGCGTGTGCCGCAGCCGACAATCATCACGAATGTCGTCGCCACGCTTCGCGGCACACAACCCGCTTCCGCAAATCGTCTGTACGTGGTCAGCGGCCATTACGATTCGATGTGTACGAGCCCCCTGGATGCCGTCTGCGATGCGCCGGGCGCGAATGATGATGCGTCTGGTACGGCGGCCGTCCTTGAAATGGCGCGCGTGATGTCAAAGTACAAATTCGACGCGACTCTGATTTTTATGGCCGTCGCGGGCGAGGAACAGAGCCTGCTCGGCTCGACCTATTTCGCGGAACAGGCCAGGCAGAAGAATTGGAACGTCACGGCGATGTTTACGAATGACATTATTGGGAACAGTCTCGGTGGAAACGGCGTGCGTGATCGTCGAACGGTGCGCGTTTTCTCTGAAGGCGTGCCGACGAACGAGAGCGCGACTGAAGCCACGACGCGGCGTAGCGTCGGCGGCGAGAATGATTCCGCCTCGCGCCAACTCGCACGCTTTATCAAAGAGGTGAGCGCGCGTTACCTGCCTGGCTTTAATGTGATGATGGTTTACAGGCGCGACCGTTACCTGCGTGGCGGCGATCATATTCCTTTTCTTGAGCGAGGCTTTGCCGCCGTACGCTTCACGGAACCCAATGAGAATTATCAGCACCAGCACCAGAACGTGCGCGTCGAAGGTGGTGTGCAATACGGCGACCTGCCGCAGTTCGTAGATTTCGCTTACATCGCGCAGGTGGCGCGCGTGAACGCTGCGGCGCTCGCCAGTCTTGCGCTTGCGCCAGCCGCGCCCAGAGAGGTCGGTATTCTGACCAAGCGCTTGACCAACGATACGGACTTGCAGTGGTCTGCGAATACAGAGCCGGATGTAGCCGGTTACGAGATCGTCTGGCGGGAGACGACCTCGCCCGTCTGGACGAACGCGCGCATGGTGGGAAATGTCACGACCTACACGATGACCGGCATGTCAAAGGATAACTACTTCTTCGGCGTGCGTGCTGTGGACAGAGCAGGCAATCGAAGTCCAGTGACCTATCCGAAGCCGATTCGCTAAAGACAAAGCCCTGCGCTTTGATGACGAGCAGAAACGTTGAGCATGATGATGCTGCTATCTTAAATCATCATGCTGCTCATCAGCTCTACTCATATCTGAGCGCGATCATCGGGTCGACGCGTGTGGCGCGCCGCGCAGGGATCGAGCAGGCCGCAAGCGCGACAGAGATCAGAAGCAGCACAACGCTGGTGAACGTCAGCGGGTCTGTGCTGCTCACGCCGTACAGCAGGCTCGAAAGAAAACGCGTCAACATCAGCGATGCCGCGATGCCTATGGCGACACCGATCAGGCTCAGGATCATCCCGTGCCCGACGACCATCCTGAAGATATGGCCTTTGCGAGCGCCGAGCGCGATGCGTATCCCTATCTCGCGCGTCCTCTGCGAGACCGCATAGGCGATCACACCGTAGATGCCGACCGCCGCCAAAGTGAGCGCGACGATGGCGAAAATTCCTAAGAGCACTCCTCTATAACGAGATTGGCCCAGCGATTCCGACATTAACTGATCCATCGTCTTGACATCGGCGAGGGCCAGATCGGGATCGATGCTGTTGACTTCGCGGCGGACAGCCGGGACAAAGCTCGACGGGTCGCCCTCCGTGCGCAAGGTCAGAGTCATCATGCGAATGGCGAATGACTCTTGAACAAAGGGGCAGTACATTGACGGGGCGTCTTCAGCACCGAGTCCGCCATGCTTGACATCTCCCACCACGCCGACGATGGTGGTCCAATCGCACTCCGTGCATCCTCCGAGCTTCATACGCATGCCGAGGGGGTCTTCGCCGGGGAAGAAGCGCTTTGCAAAAGTCTCAGAGACGAGCGCCACCGGCGGAGCATCAGCGTTGTCCTGCTCAGTGAGATAGCGCCCCTTTAGTAAGGGGATGCCGAGCGTGCGAAAGTATTCCGGACTGACGGCATTAAATTCTGCGACCTCCGCCGATGTGCCCGGAGGCGTCGGATGCATCTCAAGCTCGAAGTCATTCGTGTTCCCGCTGTCCAGCGGAAGGCTAGTCGAGAGGCTCGCCGCTTGCACGCCCGGCAGCGTCTGCACCTTTCGCATCATCTCCTGATGAAAGTTGATCGCTTGCTCCGGCTCCGGATACTTCAGAGCTGGCAGCGGCAAACTCACCGTCAGTAGATGATCCGGCTCGAAGCCCGGCTTGACCTGTTGCAATCGCATAAAGCTATTAATCATCAGGCCAGCGCCGACCAGCAGCGGCAGCGCCAGAGCAAACTCTGTGATGACCAGCAGATCGCGCAAACGCCTGCGGCCGGGAACTTCCGCGCTGCCACGGCCACCGCCTTTGAGCGGTTCGCCCAGATTGGGATTGACGTTATAAAGAGCCGGGACAAGTCCGAAGACAAGACAGCTCAGGAATGTGCCGAGCCCCGCAAAGCCCAGCACGTAGCCGTCCACCTTCACTTGATCCATGCGCGGAATGTTCTCCGGACTAAGGGCGAGCAACATGTCGACGCCCCAGATTGCGAGCAGCAATCCAGCAGCGCCTCCGAGCAGCGCCAGCAGCAGGCTCTCTGTAAACAGTTGCCGCACCAAACGCAGGCGACCCGCGCCGAGCGCCGCGCGAATCGCTATCTCCTGCTGCCGCGTACTGGCGCGTGCAAGGAGTAGATTAGCGACATTGACGGAAGCGAGCAGCAACACGCAGCCGACCGCGCCGAGCAGCACCAGCAGTGTCGTGCCGATGTCCCCGACGAGGGCTTGCTTGAGCGGCTGCGAGACGTAAGTCGCATTCGCGTCAGGAAAGGTGTGGGACCACTGCGCGAATATCTCGCGCGCCATGCGCTGTAGCTCGGCGCGTCCTTGCTGCTCGCTTATTCCCGGGTTGCGCCGGGCAATGACGCGCAGTGTGAATGGGCCGCGTCGCTTCGGCGTCTGTAGTTGTAAGATCGGCCAAAGCTCAGGCGTCGTGCTCGACGGCGCGACAAAATCCGGCGGCATAATTCCGACGACGGTGTAGCTGACGCCGTCCAACGTCAGCCGTCGTCCGATTGTCTCCGGGTTGCCGCCCAGATGGCGCTGCCAGAAACCGTGGCTGATGACGACCACAGGGTCTTTCTCAGGACGATCCTCGCCCGGCACAAATGCTCGACCGCGCGCAGGGTTTACACCTATCGTCTTAAAGTAGCCGGAAGTCGCGAAGGTGGCTCTGATCTGTTCGGGGCGCTCGCCGCCTGTTAAAGTGACGGCGCGGGGCGAAGTGGCTGCGATGCTGCCGATCCTCGCGTACTCTTTTTCCATCCCAAGGAAATCTGCAACCGATATGCCGAAGCGATTCATCTCGCTGTTCTGCTGAAACACTGTGTCCAGTTGATCCGGATCAGGGTAAGGCAAGGGGCGCAGCAACACGCCATTGACGATGCTGAAAATCGCCGTGTTCGCGCCGATGCCCAGAGCAAGAGTCAGCACCGCCATCAAACTAAACCCCGGATGCTTGCGCAGCATCCTCGCTCCGTACCGTATGTCTTGCCACAATGTCTCTAGCCATCCGCCTCCACGCACATCCCATCCCTGCTCCTTGATGCGGCCAGTATTGCCGAAGCGCTCCTCTGCACTTCGGCGAGCGTCTTCCGGAGACATACCGCGTTCGATGTTCTCCTGAGTCCGCATGCGGATATGGAACTGCATCTCTTCGTCCATCTCTTGATGAACCGCATCGCCGCGCCACACCGCGCGCAGCCTCGCCGCTAATTTTTTGAGCCAGGTCATCTCACGCTCCTTACTTAAGTGGTTGCCATGACTTTGAAGATCGCTCCCGCCAGGCGACCCCAGTTCTCTTCTTCGACCTGTAGCTGCTTGCGGCCCTGCCGCGTCAGCTTGTAGAACTTCGCCTGCTGGTTGTTGTCCGATACTCCCCATTCGGATTCGATCCAGCCCTGCTGTTCGATACGATAGAGCGCCGGGTACAGCGATCCCTCTTCGACCCTCAAGACATCGTCAGATATTTGCTGAATCCGCTGGCCCACCCCGTAGCCGTGCATCGGCCCTAGAGAGAGCGCCTTCAAGACCAGCATATCCAGCGTCCCCTGTAACAGGTTGTTCTTTGCTTTAGCCACCATGCTCCTCCTGATAGTCCTAGACAATCTATGCCCAGCATGCCACCAATGCCCCTAGACTGTCAAGGGCTTTGTTGAGTGGAGGGATAAAAAAAGCACGAGCCAAAGAAAGCGCCATTACCTGGCGAGGGACGGGCGCTGGCCGAAGGAGATTTTCCGTTCCGGTATTATTTCAGATGAAACTCCGGCGGGCATAAATCTTATCGAGCATGATCCGAAGTCTGCGCGGAGACCGCTGTGCCGGGATAATTTTTTTCAACCCTTTGGCGCGCTCGGGCGTCTAAATTGATGGTACAAATCAGGGTCGCAAGCATTGACTGGCCTCGCCCCCGGGATAACTGAACAAATTGGAACATCAGGACGGTATTGTAATGAGCGTTTTTAAAAACAGATTTCTCAATCCTTTTACAGGGCGGGCTCGCCGCGCGCTCGCTCTTTTCTCCATGCTGACGTTTCTTTCCGGGACGTTTGTCCTTGGCGTCGATGCCGAGCAGCAGCAAAAGCAGCGTTTGACTGAAGACCAACGCATCCTGCACGTCCTGAACCGCCTGGGCTTTGGGGCGCGCCCCGGTGATGTGGAGCGCGTCCGCGCGATGGGCTTGGAGAATTACATACGCCAGCAGCTTGAGCCGTCGAAGATAGAGGACGCTGTGGCCGAAGCGAAGGTGCGTGATCTGACGACGCTCTCGCTTTCAACCGCAGAGCTTTACGCAAAGTTTCCGCAGCCTGGAATGCTCCTTCGTCAGCTTGAACGCCGGGGTGAGCTGCCATCCGAATTGGCCCAGTTGCGCGATAGTCGCGTTAAAGGTAAAGGCGCACCGACGCCGAATACTTCAAATGCTTCGCCTTCAAAACCTGATGGCGCGGAAAGTGTGATGATGGGCGGGACTGATGGCGCGCCGCCCGCAGCGGGTGATGCGGCACGGCCTGAGAACAATCAGGAGTACCGCAGGGCGATACGCGATTACATGTTAAAGAACGGTCTGCAACCGCCGCAGCGCATCATTGCCGAATTGCAGGCTTCGCGTATCCTGCGCGCCGTTTACAGCGAGCGGCAGTTGCAGGAAGTGATGGTCGATTTCTGGTCGAACCATTTCAACATCTACGCGGCCAAGGGTGCAGACCGCTGGCTGCTGGTCTCTTACGACCGCGACACGATTCGCCCGCATACGATGAGCAAGTTTTCCGAGTTGCTCAGGGCAACCGCCGAGAGCCCTGCGATGCTTTTCTATCTGGACAATTTTCAGAGCGTGAGCCCGAACGCATCCCGTGCAGGCGCTGGCTTGGGCGCGCGCCCACAGGGTGGACTGCGCGACCTCTTCGGTCAATTGATGCGCGGAGGAGGCGCGCGCGCACGTCGCGGCGCTTTGAATCCGAATGCGCGAAGTGGACAGCAGCAGCCCGGCATGACGACGACTACTGAGAGCGCTGCGCAGCGGGCGGAGCAACAGAACCGACCTGCACAGCAGCAACGCCGGCGTCGCGGCATCAACGAAAATTACGCGCGCGAGTTGATGGAGCTGCACACGCTCGGCGTTGACGGTGGCTATACGCAGAAGGATGTGCAGGAGGTCGCGCGTTGCTTTACGGGTTGGACCATCTTTGCTCCGCGCGGGCTGCGTAATATGGAGAGAGGCGCGAGGGGCGAGCCTGGACAATTCTATTTTAATCCACGCCTGCATGATGACGGCGAGAAGACTGTGCTCGGCCACAAGATTCCCGCTGGCGGTGGTGTGCGTGATGGGTTAATGGTGCTGGATATTCTCGCGCATCATCCTTCGACGGCGAAGTTTATTGCGAAAAAACTGGCGCGCCGTTTTGTGATGGACGAGCCGACGCCGCAGCTTATAGATCGCATCGCCGGGGTCTTTACTAAAAGCGATGGTGACATACGCGAGACGCTGCGCGCACTGTTCACTTCGCCGGAATTTAATTCGCCGGAGGCTTATCGCGCCAAGATCAAGACGCCTTTCGAGCTGGCCGTCAGCTCCATACGAACGCTCGGCGGCGAAACCAACGGCGGGCCGGCGATTCACCAGTGGATTTCCAGAATGGGCGAACCGCTCTACGGCTATCAAGCGCCGACGGGTTATCCGGACAAGGCGGAGAACTGGGTCAATACGGGGGCGCTGCTAGAACGTTTGAACTTCGGATTGGTGCTGGCGAGCAATCGGATTCCGGGGACGCGCGTCGATCTCTCGCGCTTCAATGCCGGTGCGACGAGCGCTTCGGCGGATATGGCGAAGATGATGGATCGTTTCCTTGAGGTGATTGTGCAGCGGGACATTTCACCGAAGACGAAAGCGACGCTTTTAAAACAACTGAGCGAGCCGATGCCTGCGCCTACCGTTTCCAATGCGGAGATGAATGACGAGACGGAAGCGATGGGCCAACAGCCCGCGCGTGTTCGTCGTCGCGAGCGGCAGCAATTGGCCCGCTTAGATTTGGCGAGCGTGAGCAATCCCGAATTAGTCAAAGTGGTCGGCCTTATTTTGGGCTCGCCGGAATTTCAGAGACAGTAAACAAGTTTCGAGTTCCGGGCTTCCTTATCCTCAAAAGAAGCGAACCTAAAGGATGAGAGGCTCGGGACTCGGAAACCTAGAGGTTGATTGTAGCGATGAGTATTAATCGAAGATTTTTCCTGAAGTCCGGCGCTGTGGCGCTCGCCAGCATAGGTCTGGCGAAGGCCGCGCCCTCTTTTCTTGAGCGTGCAGTCCTTGCGCAGAATCCAAACTCTCCGGCGCTTCGGCGCAAGACACTCGTCACGATCTTTCAGCGCGGCGCTGTCGACGGGCTCAACATGGTCGTGCCCTTCGGAGAGCGCGCTTATTATGAGCTGCGTCCGAGCCTCGCGATTCCAAAGCCGCAGAGCGGCAACACGGAGGCGGCGATTGATCTGGACGGCTTCTTCGGATTGCATCCCGCGCTCGCGCCGATGAAGCCTTTGTGGGAAGCAAAGCGTCTGGCGATTGTTGAGGCCGTGGGCTCGCCGGATAACACGCGCTCGCACTTCGACGCGCAGGATTATATGGAGAGCGGCACGCCCGGAAGAAAGTCTACGGAGGATGGCTGGCTCAATCGCCTCTTACAGAAGAAGGAGGAAGTGGGGGCTTCACCTTTTCGCGCCGTCTCGATGACGCAGAATATGCCGCGTGCATTGCAGGGACGCGCACCGGCGCTCGCCATGACGAGCCTCTCGGACTTTACGATTCGCGCGGGCAGATATTCGCAGAGCGTGCAGGGAGGCTTTGAAGCGCTCTACGATCAGGGCGTGGCGGATGTGCTCAGCGGAACGGGCAGAGAGACTTTCGAGGCCGTGGACTTTTTGAAGAGAGTCAACCCTGCGCAGTACAAGCCTGAGAACGGCGCGCAGTATCCGCGCACGGCCTATGGCAATTCCCTTTTACAGATCGCGCAGTTAATCAAAGCAGGGGTCGGTCTTGAAGTCGCTTTTACAGAGAGCGGCGGCTGGGACACGCACGTCAATCAGGGCAATGCGCGCGGCCAGTTGGCGATACGCTTGCAGGAGTTCGGCGCAGGGCTAGCTGCGCTGGTGCGTGACCTGGGCACACGTATGGACGACGTAGTTGTTCTGACGATGTCGGAATTTGGCCGCACGGCTCGCGAGAACGGCAATCGCGGCACGGATCACGGCCATGCCAACGCGATGTTCGTCATCGGCAACAGCGTGCGCGGAGGCCGCGTGTATGGCGAGTGGCCGGGCTTGAGGAGCGATCAATTATACGAAGGCCGCGATCTGGCGCTGACGACGGACTTTCGCGATGTCTTCGGAGAGTTGGCCCAGAAGCACCTGGGAAGCAACAATCTTCAGGCGATCTTTCCGGGTTATCAATCAAGCACGCGGAAGTTTCGCGGCGTGATCTAATATCAAGAGAGGTCCGTACCGCCTAAGGTCTCGGGCGGGTCGTTGCATCGGCATCACCCGCTTGGCTTAAGCAGGCGGTACTGACTGTATAGCTTTCTTGTTCTGCGATATTACTTTTAACTTGCCACGGCCCAAGCCATCCCGTCCGGCCCTTGTCCCGTCTCAAGCGTCCTCGCTAGCGTGAGATTTTCAAGATTGATTTCAACTACGCGATTAGCCTGCATCGTGGCGATGTATGCGCGGCGGCCATCGGGCGTGATAAGGACACCGACGGGGACTTGGCCCACGGCGATGCGCTTGATCTCTTTGCGCGTCGCGGCGTCCAGGATGACCAGCTCGCCTTTGGGCGGATCGGAAACGAGCACGCGCTTGCCGTCCGGCGTGAACTTGACGCGGATCGGCACCTGCCCGACCTTGATCGTCTCTTTGATCTTGTTAGTCTCGGTATCGATGATCGAAATCTGGCCGTCCCCGTTTTGTCCGACCCACAACTCGCGTCCGTCTGGCGAGAGGTCTATGCCCTCTGGCTGCTTGCCGACGTTGATGTGCGTGATCTGTTTTGGCCCGGGCGGGCCGTCGAGCGCGATGGCCGTCACCGTGTCCGACGCGATGTTGGCCGTATAGAGCCGCTTCTGATCGCGCGAGATGACGAGCATGTGTGTGGCCGTCTGTCCAGTTCCCATAATCCAGTCTATGCGGTCTGTCTTAGGGTTGTAGCGCGCGACGGCGCGGTTGGCTTCGGCTGTGAAATAGATGTTGCCGCCCGCTTCGACTATCCCGTGCGGGCGTATCAGCGGGTTCACCTCCACGCGCTTGATCTCTTTGCGCAGAGCGATGTCTATGATCGAGATTGAAGTGCCGACCTTCTGCTGCGTCCCGTAATTCGCGACGAAGGCCAGGCGGCCGTCCGCCGATGCGATGACTTCATGCGGCCCTTCGCCCGTGGGGACGCGCGCCAGGACTTTCAGCGTCACAGGATCGATGATCGCCAGCGTGTTCTCGACCTTGTTGAGCACGAGCAGCGCAGAAGAACGCGCGGAGGTCTGCGCCGCAGGCGCGCTCGCGGTCTGTGCTTGATTCGAGAGGGCCGTGATCGCCTGTGTCAGCAACAGCACGAGCAGGATTAGTGAATACTTCAAGGCTGAAATCTTCATACGGGTCGCTCTCCATTCGTTAGTGTAGATGTCGGACGGATGCCTTCGGGCGGCCACCTTAAGCGACGTTGATACGCGCCATCCTTAAAAGAGGTTTCAAGCTGCACGGCCCTTCCGTCTAGTTAACAATGGCTATGACGCGCAGCGGGCCGCCGCTGCCGCCCTTGATCTTCATCGGCAGAGCGATCAATAAAAAGTCTTTCAGTGGAAGCTGATCCAGATTGGCAAGGTTCTCGAATGCCGGAACGTTCTTCTCGAACAGGATGCGATGGCTCTCGAAAAGGGTTGACTGGCCGTAATCTATGCTCGGCGTATCGAGCCCGACGGCCTTGATCTGACGGCTCAATGTCAGCCAGCGGGCGGCTTCCGGATGCAGACCCGGAAAGTGAAGTTTAGCTACCGCGCCTGCCCCGCGCTCGTCAGTCCCCATGTAGCTCTGTCGATCAGGCCAGCGCCTTCCGTAGCCTGTTCTGAGCAGCACTATCGCGCCGTTTGTTATCGTGCCGTTTTTTTTCTCCCACGCCTGTAAATCTTCCGTGGTGATCTGGTAATCGCGGTTTGCCTCGCACTGCTTCTGCACGTCTATGATGACGGCTGTGCCGGTCAATTGCTCAAGCGGTATCTGGTCAACCGTGCGGCCACCTTTCGCGAAATGTACAGGAGCATCTATGTGCGTTCCTCCGTGCTCGGCGGTGCAGAATTTGTTAGAGGCGTAGTAGTAGCCTTTGTCCGTCATGCCGTCATACTCTTTTTCCAGACGAAAGCCATCTTCCGTGGGCCAGTAAATCGTCGCGCTGTCGTAAGAGTGTGAGAGATCAACTATCTTCCCCCTTGGAAATTCGGACTTTTCCCGCAGAGAAAAGATCATGAGCGTCGAGAACAGCATTGCAGTGAGCCATTTCATCATGAGTCCTCCTAAGATGTTCAGGGAGCTGTAGCGGCCTTTGCGTCGAAGCACGTCTTATATCATTTTCCAGACTGGTCTTTCCAAGTGCTTGTCCTTATCATGCTCTGGCTCAAAGTAAATCAGAGAAGGCGCGAGTGGCGGGCCTATTCAAGGTTGAGTATGCATTGCATCAAGACTCACCACAGAGACACAGAGCACACAGAGAAGTCACGGAGGCTTGAGTATCATTCAAGCCTCCGTGCTTCCTCCGCGTCCTCTGTGCCTCTGTGGTGAATCACAACATACTGAACACTCGACTATCAGAACCGACGCACAACAAAAGCGCGCGCAACTTTTTTGTTCTACGGGAATAATTTCAATGAAGCCGAACACGATCAAAAACTTTTCCTCCACGATCTATGCGCTGTGTGCCTGTGTAGTGTGTGCTATCACACTCGCGCTCACGCTTCTGCTTTCCGCGCCTTCAGCGCATGCGCAGCAGGCACAGCCGCAGGAATCGCCGACGCCGACGCCGACGCCTGCCGTCTCTTATCCGCCGCAGTTATTAAAGGAGATGAGGCAATTGCAGCAGGCGGCGCTGGAAAGCGATTACGCTTACAGGCAGGTGGCGCACCTGAGCAATAACATTGGTCATCGCCTGAGCGGGTCGCCGCAGGCAGAGCGCGCCGTCCAGTATGTCGCCGCAGAGCTTCGTCGACTGGGCCTCAGTGTAGAGCTTCAGAAGTTGATGGTTCCGCGCTGGGTTCGTGGCGAAGAGCGCGCCGCGCTTGTTGAGTTTCCGGGACAGGCCGCGAACACTGTGCAGAAGATCGTCCTGACGACGCTCGGCGGAAGCATCGCGACGCCCACGGGCGGCCTCACGGCTGAAGTCGTCGTCGTCAATGATTTTGATGAGTTGGCGATGCTTGGGCCAGAGCGAGTGGCGGGCCGCATCGTGCTCTTCAATCACCCTTTCGATAAACAGATGGCCGCGCAGGGGCAGGGCACACAGGCTTACGGCAAGGCCGTGGTCTATCGCAGCGATGGGCCAAGCGCCGCCGCGCGCTTAGGAGCAGTCGCCGCATTGATACGCTCCGTCGGCGGCGCTGAATATCGTTTGCCGCATACTGGACAGACAAGATATGCGAAGGATGCGCCGCGCATCCCTGCCGCCGCCGTCACTGCGGAGGACGCGGACATGATGGCTTACCTCGCGCGGGCGGGACGTGTGCGTATGCATCTCACGCTCACGCCGCAACAATTGGCGGACGCGCCGAGCTACAACGTCATCGCAGACATCAAGGGCAGCGAGCATCCCGAGCAGATAGTCATCGTCTCGGGCCATCTGGACTCATGGGATGTCGGGACGGGCGCGCTGGACGACGCCGCCGGTGTCGCGGTGGCGATGCAGGTGGGGCAGCTCGTCAAACAACTGGGGCTTCGTCCCAGAAGAACGATTCGCGTCATCGCCTGGATGAACGAAGAGAACGGGACTGTCGGCGGCAAGACTTATGCTAAAGAATATGCCGCGCAGATGATGAATCACTTCGCAGCCATAGAGAGCGATCTGGGGGCTGGACATCCGCTCGGCTTTAATGTCAAAGCGAAGCCGGAGGCTTTGCCGCTGCTCGCTCCCATCTCGACCGTTCTTCAAAATATCGGAGCGGGGCTGATGCAAACGGCCAGCAGTACTGGCACGGACATAGAGCCGATGGCCGATCTGGGAGTCCCGACCTTTTCTCCCTGGCAGGACTCTCGCACCTATTTCAACTACCATCACACGGACGCAGACACGCTGGACAAAGTCGTGCCGCGCGAGTTGGCGGAGAACGCTGCTGTCATGGCCGTGCTCGCCTACGCGCTGGCGAATCTGCCAGAGCCTCTGCCGCGATAAAGCTGTTAGGAGTGCGCCGAAAAGAAGAGCAGCCTCAAGTCAACTGCCAGGATAGCTTCAAGAAGATTTTCAGTGACGGCTCGGGCGCGTGTTCAGGCTCAGACGTTCGCGCATACGTTGTTGCCACTGGCTTCTGGGCCTGTCGTCTGATTCCAGCTTGTCGAGCAAATCCCTCAGCGGCTCGCCCCCCATCTGCCGCATCTTCAGGTAAAGCAACGCAGTCATGATAGAGATTAACGGCACGACGAAGATATTGATAAGGACAGAGAGGCGCGTATAAATCTTCGGAGCAAATGAACTCTTATCCTTAATCCCGCCAATCGCGTAGCGCGTGACGATGGCCGAGACAATCACCGGGATAAGGAATTGCAGGCAGACGACGACGATGACCGTGAGCCTTGAGCGCCGCATCAACTCGTGCGCTCGCTTCAATGCAGCCTTCTTCTCCAAGCCTTCGAGCAGTATGACCGGCGCATAGAGCGTGTAACGCATCATCATCACGAAGCCCGGAACGATGAACAGAATGAACCCGATGATGATTCGGACGCTGAGACGAATACTGGTGGACAAAAGTGGCCGCCATCTTTTTTTGAACGTGGCGAAGACATCGCGAAGTCGAAGGGGGCGCAGCGGCGCAATGATCAACTGCATAACGATCAGCACCGTCATGCCTGAGATGACAGAGGGCGCGAGAAAGTTTATGACGAACGAGAACAGGCTCAGCAAGGCCAGCACCGGGATCAACACGACCTTCGGAGCCCACTGTCGCATCTCTGCGAGATCGTAGAGCAGAAGCATCAGCGCGAGCAGGATGACAGGCGCATGGGCCAACAGTGATATTCGCAGAAAGGTCGGGAAATATTCGACGTAGAGCGCGAAGGCGTGGCGCACCAGCGAGCCTATGCCGTCCGTGTTAGCGCGCAGAGCGCTGGCAAACGCCGCCGCGTTCGCGGGTCTCTCCGCAGGGTCTTTCGCCATCGCCGTGCTAACCAGCCGCGCGACCTTCTTAGGGACTT
>DATLMN010000112.1:0-16428 GCA_035537255.1 Pyrinomonadaceae bacterium
GCCCGGTGTGGAGTCGGCGGGCGCTGTCAGTTTCCTGCCGTTTGCCGTGCCCGGTTCGGCCACAAGCTTTACGATTGAAGGACGCCCGACGCCTGAGGCTGGTCAGTCGCCCGTCACGGACGTGCGCGTCATGGACATCAATTACCTTCGCACGATGAATATTCCTTTGATCAAGGGCCGCGTCTTTACGGAACAGGAGACGACTGAGCAGCGGCACGTCGTCATCATCAACGAAACGCTGGCACGCCAGTACTTCGCCGGTGAAGACCCTCTGGGTAAGCGCGTGACGGTGAATATGAGCGACAAGCCTGTGCCGTCAGAGATCATCGGCGTCGTCGGAGACATAAAGCACGTCAGTCTGGATACCCCTGTCAAGGCGATGGTCTACTGGCCGCACCCGGAGTTGGCCCACACCTCTATGACCATAGTGGTTCGCACTCAAGGTGATCCGGCAACTATAGCGGCGGCGGCGACGCGCGAGATTCAAGCCATTGATCCCGATCAACCCGTCTCTGATGTGCGCACGATGCAACAACTGCTCGCCAGCTCTGTGGCGCGCGCACGCTTCAACACTTTGCTGCTCGGCCTCTTCGCCGCGCTCGCACTGGTGCTCGCTTCGGTCGGCATCTACGGCGTGATGGCTTACTCGGTCGTGCAGCGCACCAAAGAGATAGGCATACGCATCGCCCTCGGCGCGCAAAGCCGTGACGTGCTGAAGATGATCGTCGGTCACGGCATGATGTTGACGCTCGTGGGCGTCGGCCTGGGCCTGACGGGAGCGCTCATTCTGACGCGACTGATGTCTAGCCTGCTGTTTGGCGTCAGCACCACAGACCCTCTGACCTTCATCGGCGTCTCTCTTTTGCTCAGCGCAGTGGCGTTCTTCGCCTGCTACATCCCAGCGCGCCGCGCGACAAAAGTAGACCCGATGATCGCACTCAGATACGAATAAAGGGATGAGGGCGGAGGGATGAGGGATGAATAAGAAAGCATTCAACTTGAATCAGCCTTCCTTTCATCCCTCACACTGCCGCCCTCATCCCTGCTTTTAAGGAGTTATTGTGATGGGAACATTTTTTCAAGACCTCAGATATGCCGTTCGCATGATGTTAAAGAGCCCGGGCTTTACTGTTGTGGCGGTGTTTGTCCTGGCGCTGGGTATCGGTGCTAATAGCGCGCTCTTCAGCGTCGTCAACGCAGTGCTGCTCAGGCCGCTGCCTTACAGTGATCCTGATCGGCTGATGATTATGTGGGAGAAGTCCGCGACGCAGGATACGTCCGTTTCCTATCCCAATTTCGTGGACTGGCGCGACCAGAATCAGGTCTTCGAGCAGGTCGCAGCCTTCCGTCGCGAGAGCTTTAACCTCGTCGGCGCGGGCGAAGCGGAACGTCTCTCGGGGCGCATGATCTCCGCGAGCTTCTTCAGCACGCTCGGCGCGAAGCCGCTCCTTGGCCGTGATTTCATCGCGGAAGAGGACAGAGCGAGCGGCAATCGCGTCGTCATTCTCAATTACGGTTTCTGGCAGAGAAGATTCGGCGGCGCGCAGGACATCATCGGACGACAACTCTCTCTGAGTAATCAGAGCTACACGGTCGTCGGCGTCATGCCTTCGGATTTTCGCTTCGGGGTGGAATCGGACATCTTCGTGCCCATAGGGTTAGCCGAAGAACGCTTTAAAGAGCGCGGCGCGCATCCGGGAATCTACGTCATAGGTCGTCTGAAGCCCGGCATCACGCAGGAACAGGGACGCGCCGAGATGGATACCATTCAAGCGCGCCTGGGCCAACAGTATCCGGACACAAACGCGGAGCGTCGCATACACCTTGAATCGCTTTATGAAAACACTGTGGAGGAAGTGCGCCCCGCACTTTGGATACTGCTCGGCGCTGTCGGCTTTGTGCTTTTGATCGCGTGCGCCAACGTCGCGAATCTTCTTCTCGCGCGTTCGGCGGCGCGTCAAAAAGAGATCGCGATTCGCACTGCGCTTGGCGCAAGCCGCTGGCGCATTGTTCGACAGCTCCTCACGGAAAGCGTCCTGCTCTCAGTCCTTGGGGGAGGGCTCGGACTCCTGCTTGCCGTCTGGGGCACAGACCTGCTCACAAAGGTCGTGCCCGCTGATCGTGTTCCAAGGCTTGATACGGCCGGAATAGATTTTAAGGTGCTGGGCTTTACGATGCTCGTCGCAATCCTGACGGGCGTTGTCTTCGGCCTAGCCCCTGCGCTGCAAGCCTCTAAGACTGACCTCAACGAATCGCTCAAAGAGGGCGACCGTGGCTCGACGGGCAATCGTCATCGCGTGCGAAGTGTGCTCGTCGTCTCTGAAGTTGCGCTCGCACTCGTGCTGCTGATCGGCGCAGGACTTCTGGTCAAAAGCTTCTGGCGTCTGCAAACAGTCGAGACAGGTTTTGATTCCTCTAATCTGCTGACGATGCAGCTTTCCTACACGGCCGAGAAGGGACAGGAGAGAAAGGCTACGGATTTCTTCCAGCAGTTAGAAGCACAAATCCAGAGCGTGCCCGGCGTCGAATCGGTCGCACTGTCCAGCGGCCTTCCTTTCGCCGGCGCTGCCGAACAGTCTTTCAGTATCGAGGGGCGACCCGAAGAGAAAGCCGGTCGGCCATTGATGGCCGTGCAATACATGACCACGCCGGAATACCTACAGACGATGGGTATTGAATTGAAGAGGGGACGCTTTCTCTCCGAGCAGGATCGGCGCGATGCGCCACTGGTCGCCGTTATAGATGAGTCGCTGGCGCAAAAGTATTTTCCAAACGAAGACCCGCTCGGCAAACGTTTGACGCTGGGAGGGCACGGGCCGCATCAGATGCCCGCCTACGAGATCGTCGGCATCGTCGAGCACGTCAAACATTACGGCCTCGAAGGGGAAACACCCGTTGACCCGCAGTTCTACTTTGCGCTTAACCAGGCGAGTGACGAGCTGCTCTCAATCATCGCCAGGCGTATCTCCGTGGTCGTACGCACGAAGACAGACCCTTTGAGTCTGGTCGGCTCTGTGCGTCAACAGGTCGCGGCGGCCGATCCGAACCAGCCGGTCTATAACGTGCGCACGATGGAACAGCTCGTCACAGAGACCATCTCGACGCGACGCTTCTCGATGTTCCTGCTGATCACCTTCGCTCTGGTCGCGCTCCTGCTCGCGGCGGTCGGCATCTACGGCGTGATCTCTTACTCGGTCACGCAGCGCACGCACGAGATAGGGATACGCATGGCCTTGGGAGCGCAAACCGGCGACATTCTCAAACTGGTGCTGGGGCACGGAATGTTGCTTACATTGATTGGCATCGGCGCGGGACTGATCGCGGCGCTCGTTTTGACGCGCGTCATGTCCAGCCTGCTGTTCAATGTGAGCGCGACAGACCCTTTGACCTATGTCTCTATCGCGCTGCTGCTCGGAGGCGTAGCCTTTCTGGCGATCATCATTCCGGCACGGCGCGCCATGCGCGTCGACCCGATGGAAGCACTCAGATACGAATAAAGGGATGAAGGATGAAGGATAAGGGATGAAAGGAAAGCTGATTCAACTTGAATCCTTTCTTATTCATCCCTCCGCCCTCATCCCTTCGTTCATCCTTGCTCTTGGAGGAGAGAGAAATGAATAGCCTGCTGCAAGACCTGCGTTATGGATTCAGACTGTTGTTGAAGAAGCCTAGTTTTACCGTCGCTGCGGTGTTGACGTTGGCGTTTGGCATCGGCGCGAACACGGCGATCTTTACGGTCGTCAATGCCGCGCTGCTTCGCCCGCTGCCTTACAGAGAGCCGGACAGACTGGTTCATCTCTGGGAGACTACGCCGCAAAAACAGTTCGGCGAAAGAGAAGCGTCTTATCCCGATTATCTGGACTGGAAAACGCGCAGTCAGGTCTTTGAAGACGTGGCAGGCTATAGCCGCCGCAGCTTTACCATCACTGGCAAAGATGCGCCTGATCGACTGATCGGCGCTGCCGTGACCGATAACTTCTTTAAAGCGCTGGGCGTCGAGCCCTTGCTCGGTCGCGCCTTTCAACCCGGAGAAGATCAGCCGGGCGCAGCGCAACTGGCGATGATCAGCCACGGTTTGTGGCAGCGGCGCTTCGGCGGCGACCCCGCAATCGTCGGGCAATCGCTCAACTTAAACGGCACAAGCTACACGGTGATCGGCGTGCTGCCGCAACACTTTCAATTCGCTCTCGCAGGGCCGGCGGAAGTCTGGGTCGGGCTCAATCCCAATCCGAATCAACTGTCGCGCCGCTTTATGCACTGGCTCAACATCATAGGTCGGCTCAAACCCGGCGTCACGTTGAGCCAGGCGGGCGCGGGCATCAATGCCGTGGGCCAATCAATCGCGCAGGAACATCCGGACTCGCACGCGGGCACGGGCGTGCGCGTCGTCTCTCTGCATGAGCAGATCACAGGGCGCGTCAAGCCCGTGCTGATTGTCCTGCTGGTGGCGGTCTGTTTTGTGCTCCTGATCGCGTGCGCCAACGTGGCGAATCTCTTGCTGGCACGTTCGGCTGCGCGTCAAAAAGAGATTGCGATCAGGACGGCGATGGGCGCGAGCCGCTGGCGATTGGTCAGGCAGCTTTTGACTGAAAGCATCCTGCTGGCGCTGGTCGGCGGCGGCGTCGCGTTGTTGTTGGCCCAGTGGGGAGTCGATCTGCTGATCGCGCGTATTCCCGAATCACAGCTCGGTGCGATGCCGTATTTGCAGGGACTCGGCCTGGATGGCAGGGTACTCGTTTTCGCGATGGGCATTTCGCTGCTGACCGGAATTATCTTCGGCCTCGCTCCGGCCTTTAAATCCTCGAAGCTGAATTTGCAGGAGTCGCTGAAAGAAGGCGGCAGAACGTCTGCGGCCGCGACACGTCAAAGGCTGCGAAGTCTGCTGGTCGTCTCAGAGATCGCGCTCGCGCTCGTCCTACTCGTCGGCGCGGGCTTGATGATGAAGAGTCTGTTTCGACTCTTAGCGGTTGATCCGGGATTTGATCCAGAGAACCTCCTGACCATGCGCGTCTCTCTGCCCCCGACCAAATATCCCGAGGACGGAAATCTGGTGGCTTTTCATCAACAGCTTTTGCCGCGTATAGAAAATCTGCCGGGCGTCAAGGGCGTCGGCACTGTCAGTGTGTTGCCGTTGGTTGGCGGCAACACCTCGCGCTATATCGTGGTGGGGAGACCTGCGCCTCCGCCCGGCCAGGAGATGGAGGGCAACATACGCGATATTACTCCAGGCTATTTTCATTTGATGAGCATTCCAGTGATACGCGGACGCGATTTCACGGACAGGGATAAGCAGGATACGCCCCCTGTCGTCATCATCAATCAGACGATGGCTAATCGTCTCTTTCCGGGCACAGACCCTGTGGGCCAACGACTCACTTACTCAAGCATACAGAACCCGCCGCAGCTTGAGATCGTCGGCGTCGTCGGTGACGAAAAGATCAGAGGTCTCGATGCGGAAATCGCCCCCGTAGTCTATAGCCCGTACCTGCAAGACCCTGATCGCACGCTCAACCTCGTGATACGCACCACGTCCGACCCGAATGTGGTAGCCGCCGCCGTGCAGAGCGAAATCCGGTCGCTCGACGCAGACCTTCCTGTATTCGACGTGAGGACGATTGAGCAGTTGATAGACAATTCTCCATCGACTTTCCTGCGCCGCTATCCGGCATTTCTGATCAGCGTCTTCGCCGGAGTCGCGCTGCTGCTGGCAATGATTGGAATCTACGGAGTCATCTCCTACTCAGTCAGTCAACGCACGCACGAGATCGGAGTGCGCATGGCCTTGGGCGCGCAACGAAGCGACATCTTCAAGATGATTCTGGGCCAGGGCTTAATCCTGACAATCATAGGCATCGGCACAGGGTTGCTGACGGCACTCGTCCTGACACGTTTTCTCTCAAGCCTGTTGTTCAACGTCAGCGCCACAGACCCGCTCACCTACATCATTGTTTCATTACCGCTCGTCTTTGTGTCGCTGCTGGCCTGTTATCTGCCTGCGCGCAAGGCGACGCGTGTCGATCCGATGGTTGCGCTTCGCTATGAATAAACAAAGTCCCACGCCTTGGGTTCCACGTCCCGAACCGCGCGAACTTGAGATTGAAACCCGTTATTCGGGATGAGGAGATGAAGACATGAATAGCTTGCTGCAAGACCTGCGTTATGGATTTCGTATGCTGTTGGGTAAGCCCGGCTTTACTCTGGTCGCCGTGCTCACTCTGGCTTTAGGCATCGGCGCGAACACGGCCATCTTTAGTGTCGTCAATGCCGTGTTGCTAATGCCGTTTCCGTATCCGCACGCCGAGCGACTGGTGACGATGCGCTCGAATCAATCGCTGCCCGACCTTGTGGATATTCAGGCGCAGAGCAAATCGTTTGAAGAGGCAGGGGGCGTGGTGCTTCAGGCTCTGGACTTCACCGGAGGAGCAGAGCCCGTGCAGGTGCAGGCGGGTCTCTCGACCGCCGGACTATTCAATGTCCTGGGCGCGCAACCCATAACGGGGCGCACCTTCACTGCGGAAGAGGACGTGTATGGAGGCGAGCGCACGGTCGTTCTCAGTCATGGTTTCTGGCAGCGACAGTTTGGCGGCGACCCGTCCGTCGTCGGCAAACAGATTCCGCTGAGCGGAAACAACTACACTGTGCTGGGCGTGCTGCCTGCGGATTTCGACGCGCCGCGTGAAAGCCCAGAGGTCTATGTCTCTTTGCGCGTCGTCAATCCATTGGCGGCGAAGGCGCGCGGCGTACATTTTCTTCGCACGTACTGGCGTATGAAACCGGGCGTCACGCTCGCGCAGGCGCAATCGGAAATAGAAGCGATTGATCGCCAGCTTGAGCAGCAGAATCCGGCAGAGAACAAGGGACGGCGCACGCGCTTGATGTCGCTGCACGAGCGCGTGGCAGGTGATACGCGTCCAGCCTTGCTAGTGCTCTTCGGCGCAGTGGGATTAGTTCTCCTTATCGCTTGCGCAAACTTCGCCAACCTTCTTTTAGCGCGCGCCACTTCGCGCGAGCGCGAGATCGTGATTCGCGCGGCGCTCGGCGCTGGGCGCGGAAGACTCATTCGACAGATGCTGACGGAGAGTGTGATGCTCTCTCTGATGGGCGGCGCGTGCGGACTGATGCTCGCGCTGTGGGGAATCGATCTGCTTCAGACCTTGAAGCCCGCTAATCTGCCGCGCCTTGCTGCCATCAGTATTGACGGTCGCGTGCTCTTCTTTACTTTGGGACTCTCTGTGCTGACAGGGTTGGTATTCGGACTTGTGCCTGCTCTTAATGCTTCGCGCCTCAACGTCAACGATGCTTTGAAGGAGGGCGGAAGAAGCGCAACCGCCGGCGTGGCCCGTCATCGCTTTAGCAATGTGCTGGTCGTGACGGAGTTGGCGCTGGCGCTACTGCTGCTGATCGGCGCTGGATTGTTGATTAAGGGTTTCTGGCGACTGCGAAGCGTCGAGCCGGGTTTTGAGACAAACAATCTGCTGACCATGCGAGTCGAGCTGCCCGAGGCGCGCTATAAAGAGATTCCAAAGCAGACGCAGTTTCGCGAGCGCGCACTCGAAGCCATTAACACTTTGCCGGGCGTCGAGGCCGCGATGGTCAGCGAAGTGCCTTTAACGAACGATGCGCTCATGCACAACTTCGTCATCGAAGGACGAGCGCCGCTCTCTCCCGGCGAAGAGCCGGAGCTTTTTTCGCGCACGGTGATGAGCAATTATTTTCGCACGATGAAAATCCCTTTGCTCAAGGGGCGCGACTTCAACCCGCAGGACAGGGAAGGCACGCCGCTCGTCGGCATCGTCAACGAGACTTTTGTGCGGCAATACTTTCCAAACTCTGACGTGGTCGGCTCGCGCATACGCTGGGCGCGGGACGACGGCGAGCCGAAGTGGATCACAATCGTCGGCGTGGTCGGCGATGTCAAGCACTTCGGTTTGAATCAGGATGAGCAACCCGCTGTCTATACGCCTTACGCGCAGCTCTTCCAGCCTTGGAAGCGTTGGATGCAGGTGGTCGTGCGAAGCCAGGGCGATTCCTCGACCATCACCAATATGGTCAAGGCGCAAATCTGGAAGATAGACAACCAGATACCCGTCACGAAGGTTCGCACGATGACGGAAGTGATGGCCGCATCACTTGCCGCGCAACGCTTCAACATGATGCTGCTTGGCATCTTCGCCGGAGTCGCGCTGCTTCTGGCGACCGTCGGCATCTACGGACTAATGTCCTACTCCATCACGGAGCGCACGCACGAGATCGGCATCCGCATGGCTTTGGGCGCGCAGACCTCTGATGTGTTGAGGATGGTCCTGGGCCAAGGATTAAAGCTCATCACGTTCGGCGTTGCGCTCGGTCTTGTGGGCGCGTTCGCACTCACACGCATTATGTCCAGCCTGCTGTTCGGTGTCAGAGCCGTAGACCCTTTGACCTTCGCGGTCGTCTCCGCGTTACTGGCGATAGTTGCGCTGCTGGCCTGTTATATCCCAGCGCGCCGTGCGACGCGCACAGACCCCATGATCGCGCTCAGGTACGAATAGAAAGATCGCAAGCAATCAGGGAACGGTTCTTGCTTATGTCTGTCACGTCAGCAGATTAATCGCTGCTTCGGCGTGACAGGCATCAGCACAGCTCTGCTTCAAATAGACGCAGCCACTGAATTCCTAATCTCCATCGCCGAAGTCGCAGAACAAGGCAATTAGTGGCCTTTACGGCACGTTTTATCTCTTGGCCGAGGCCACGTAAGGCTTATCCGTACGGACGGCGCGCGAGATAAATGAAGCCCTTGGATGAATGCGTAAATCTCAGATTTGGGATGAATGGGTCTCGAAAATGCGAATCTCAGATTTTCGATTCCGGGTCTGAAAAATTACGACGGGCTTGAGCCTTTCTCCTTCCAGCAGCGGGAGTATCATGATGGGAACTCTATTGCAGGACCTGCGCTATGGCGTGCGCATGCTCTTGAAGAATCCGGGCTTTACTCTGATCGCAGTGATGGCCCTGGCGCTCGGCATCGGAGTCAATACGGCGATCTTCAGTGTCGTCAATGCAGTGTTGCTCAGACCGTTGCCCTTCGATAATCCTGACGAGATAGTCACGGCTTGGGGGCGCAACCCTGACGGAGGAAAGCTTCGCGCGAATGTCTCTTATCCTGATTTCGCGGATTGGCAATCACAGACGCAAAGCTTTCAACAACTCGCCGCTTACAATACTTCGGGCACGCTCATCAGGAACGACAACGAAGAGCCCGAAGCGCTCTCGGGCACGATTGCTTCCGCAGACCTGCTGCCGCTGCTTAATGTCAAGCCAATCCTCGGCCGCAACTTCACGCGCGAAGAGGACAGGCCGGATAGCGCTCCCGTCATCCTCCTCGGTTACGAAGTATGGCGGCGACGCTTTAACGCCGATCCTTCCATCGTCGGCAAACAGATTCGTCTCTCAAGTCGCAGCGCGACCGTGCTCGGCGTGCTGCCGCAAGGATTCAAGTTTCCCATAGACACTGGCCGCACGGAGTTCCTGCAACCACTCGCGCCCAATATCGGCGAGAACGTCAAAAGACGCAGCAGCTATTTTCTCAAAGTGGTCGGGCGGCTCAAACCCGGCGTGACTACGAAGCAGGCGGAAGTCGAGATGAAGGCCATCGGTGACCGGATTGAACAACAGTTCCCGGACGAGGGCTTCCGTCTCGGCTCTGCGATTGTGCCAATGCATGAAGACCTTGTCGGCAATGTGCGCTCATCCTTGCTGGTGCTGCTCGGCGCGGTCGGCTTTGTGTTGCTCATCGCCTGTGCGAACGTGGCGAATCTTTTGCTTGCGCGCGCCGCTGCTCGTCACAAGGAGATCGCCATCCGAAGAGCACTGGGCGCGGGACGCCTGCGCGTGCTCAGACAACTATTGACGGAAAGCCTGTTGCTCTCGGTGATGGGCGGCGTGATCGGACTGCTGCTCGCCATGTGGGGAGTCGATCTGCTGGTCGCGTCGAGCCCTCTGGACATTCCTCGTCTGCGGGAGATAGGTCTTGACGCACGTGTGCTTTCCTTTACGCTCGCGATCTCTGCATTGACAGGTATCATCTTCGGTTTAGCTCCCGCGCTACATTCCTCCAAGGTCGATCTCAACGATGCGCTCAAGGAAGGAGGGCGCGGCTCGACAGAGGGCAACGCGCGCAATCGCGTGCGAAGTCTTCTGGTCATCTCTGAGATTGCGCTCTCGCTCGTGCTGCTCATCGGCGCTGGCCTCCTTATCAAAAGCTTTATGCGTTTGCGCGCGGTCGATCCAGGCTTCGACGCCAGCCACGTTCTGGTGACAGGTCTCTCTCCGTCAAGAGCGAAATACCCTGAGGTCGAGCAGCAAAGAAATTTCCTGCGCGAAGTTTTACAGCGGCTTGAAGCCACTCCCGGAGTCGAGGCAGCCGCCCTGGTCAGCCCTTTACCTTTGAGCGGCAACGCGTCGTCGAAAACCTTCACGTATGAGGGGCAGGCTGTGACGGCGAAAAATCTTTTGACCTCGAACTTTCGCGAGATCAGCCCAAACTATTTTCGCGCGATGAGCATTCCGCTCCTCCAAGGGCGCGCCTTCAGTGAAAGCGACACGAAGGACACGCCGCTGGGCGTCGTCGTCAATGAAACTTTCGTGCGCAGGTTCTTTCCGAATGATAACCCGATAGGCAAACGTATTCTGATCGGCGCTGACCCGACGGAAAATCTCAACCCTCCTTTGAGCGAGATCATAGGCGTCGTCGGCGACGTTCATCACGGCGGCCTGGACATGGAAGCCGGGCCGGAATACTACGTTTCGTACCAGCAGGACAGGCTCAGAAACTTAGAGCTGGTCGTGCGCACGAAGACGGACAATCCTTTGAGTCTGTCGGCGACCATCCGCAGCGCCATCAAACAGGTAGATCAAGAGCAGTACATCCCTGCGATTGAGACGATGGATCAACTGCTGACGGAATCCGTCGCGCGCCGTCGCTTCAATATGATGCTGCTCGGCATCTTCGCTGCGCTTGCGCTCCTGCTCGCAGCCGTCGGCATCTACGGCGTGATGAGCTATTCGGTGACACAGCGCACGCACGAGATAGGAATCCGACTCGCTTTAGGAGCGCAGACGAGCGATGTCTTAAGGATGGTTGTTCGTCAGGGCATGACGCTAGCCTTTGTCGGGGTCGGAATAGGGTTGGCGGCGGCGTTCATCGTGACGCGCATCATGGCAAGCCTCCTCTTTGGTGTTAGCCCGACGGACGCTTTGACGTTTGGCGTGGTGGCGATGTTGTTGCTGGGAATCGCACTGCTGGCGTGTTTGATTCCTGCGCGCCGCGCGACGCGCGTCGATCCGATGGTCGCGCTGCGCTACGAGTAATTCGCAATCTCTGATTAGTAAAGTGGAGGTCAGACAATAATGATAATCAATCTGCTGGCAGCAACCGCGCTCCTAATCTTTTCGCCGGGCGGCGCGATCAATAACTCGCACGGTATGACTGAGCCTGCTGATGCTCTTCTCAAAGGCGCAACCACAACGCATGCGCTGGCGATGCAAACGCCGAAGAGCGAGAGCCGCAACACTTCTGTCTGGTCGCACTCGGAGGACGGCGTCAAGCTGGAGGTCAGGGTCGAGGGCAAGGTCGAATTCACGGATGATTATACGGATGTCAGGAGCATCTCTGAGGACGGACTCTTTCAGATCATAGATGAGCATGGTGGAGCGCTGCGCAAGCTTCGCATCACTCGCGGCGCGAATGGAGGGCTGCGACGCACCTTCACCATCGACGGCCACACGCGCGAGTTCGACAGGGAAGCCGCAGCGTGGCTGTCAAAAATCTTAACCGAAGCCGCACGCGAGGGCACGCTCGACGCGCAGGCTAGAGCGCGGCGAATCCTTCAGCAGCGCGGAGTCGAAGGCGTGCTCGAAGAGATTCCGCGACTCAGGACTGATTATGCACGGCGCGTCTATTTCGAGACGTTGATCAAAGAGGGAAATCTGCAAACGGAAGCCCTCGAAAACGTGTTAAGGAAGGCGTCGAAGCAAATCACTTCCGATTTCGAGACGGCGCGTTTCCTCACAGAGTTTGCGCGCAACTATCTCGTAAGACAGTCGTTGATCGCTCCCTTCTTCGAGGCGGCGAATAGGATCGAATCGGATTACGAGCACGGGCGTGTCCTCCTTGCCGTGCTCAAAAGTAATCCGAACGGCGAAGTCCTAGCGGGCTTGCTTGAGTCCGCGCGTCACATCTCGTCCGATTACGAGAAGGCAAGATTTTTGATAGAGGCTGCGCCGCTCTACCTTGATAACAAAGGGCTGCGCGCCGCTTATCTTGAGACGATCAGGTCTATCACTTCGGATTACGAAAGAGGGCGCGTCCTGACGTTCGTCTCGAAACAGACTCCGCTCAATTAGCAATCTGGACCAGCAAAGTTTTAGTGAGAGGTAGTGATGGGAAGTTTTTCGCAAGACCTGCGTTACGCCGCGCGAATGTTGATCAAGAGCCCGGGCTTTACGTTCATCGTCGTGCTGGCGTTGGCACTCGGCATCGGCGCTAACAGCGCGATCTTCAGTGTCGTCAATTCCGTGCTGCTGCGTCCGCTCCCATTCGGCGAGCCCGAACAATTGATGATGGTCTGGGGCGTCGACAAAAACAGCGGCGAAGGGCGGATAGTGCTCTCCGTTCCTGACCTCAACGACATCAGAGAGCAGAGCCGCACGCTGGAATATGTCGCTCCATATAACGGTACGGGCTCTATGCTGGCGAACGGAGACGACAATGAGCGTCTCTTCGGCGCGAATGTTCCCGCCGATCTATTTCCACTGCTGCGCGTGCAGCCCATCATGGGCCGCACCTTCACACGCGAAGAAGATGTGCCGGGCGGCCCGTCGGTGGTCGTCATCAGTCAGGGATTGTGGCAGCGCAGCTTCGGCTCTGATCCCTCGATCATCGGCAAAGAGATCAAGCTCGCAGGCAAAGCGACGACCGTTCTTGGCGTGATGCCCACGGACTTTCGCTTTCCTATGCAGAATCAGAAGTCCGAATACTGGCAGCCCATCTCGTCTTCGCCCAGTTATATCGCGAACAAGGATAATCGCGGCACTCGCAGCCTGCGTGTCGTGGCGCGTCTCAAACCGGGCGTCACAGTTGCGCAGGCCGAATCCGAGCTGGCCGCCATCGGGCAGAGACTCGCCAGCCTGTACCCGGACACGAACACAGGGTTGAGCTTCAGCGTCAATCCGCTGCATGAAGAGATCGTCGGCAGTATTCGTCCCGCGCTGCTCGTCATCCTCGGCGCGGTCGGATTTGTGCTCCTTATCGCGTGCGCCAACGTCGCCAATCTGTTGTTGGCACGCGCGAGCGCGCGACACAAAGAGATCGCCATACGCACTGCGCTCGGCGCAAGCCGCATGAGGATTATCCGGCAGCTTCTGACAGAGAGCCTGTTGCTTTCACTTCTGGGCGGCGCTCTCGGATTGCTGCTCGCGATGTGGGGAGTCGACTTGTTAGTCGCGGCGAGCCCGACCGATCTGCCGCGAGTTAAAGAGATAGGTTTGGATGCGCAGGTGCTCGCCTTCACAGCATTGGTTTCGATCTTGACGGGCTTGCTGTTCGGAGTCGCTCCGGCGCTGCAATCCACCAAGATGGAATTGAACGAATCGCTCAAAGAGGGCGGACGCGGTTCGACGGACGGTCTGCGCCGCAATCGTGTGCGAAGCCTGCTTGTAGTCTCCGAAGTGGCGCTCTCGCTTGTGCTGCTCGTCGGCGCAGGGCTTCTGATACGTAGCTTCGTCTATTTGCTCAACATGAGCCCGGGGTTCGATACGCAGGGAGTCCTGATCGCGGATATTCCTTTATCTAGGTCCAGGTATCCGACGGGCGAGCAGCAGGCGGCGTTCACCAGACAGGCCATAGAGCGCACGCGCGAATTGCCCGGAGTCACGTCCGTGGCCGCCGTCAACATCGTGCCCTTGAGCGGCGATGGCCGCCAGTCAACCT
Source organism: Pyrinomonadaceae bacterium (assembly GCA_035537255.1). Classification (GTDB taxonomy): domain Bacteria; phylum Acidobacteriota; class Blastocatellia; order Pyrinomonadales; family Pyrinomonadaceae; genus DASQYE01. The sequence goes on from DATLMN010000112.1 coordinate 13,970, forward strand.
TCACCATCGAAGGACGCCCTGTCCCGGACGGGCAAGAGCCGGACGGCGAAGTGACCACAGTGACGCCGGATTATTTCCGCACGATGAGTATTCCTCTGCTCAAGGGACGCACGTTTACAGAGCAGGACAAGTCGGACAGCCCTTCGGTCGTCATCATCAGCGAGACTCTGGCGCGACAAAATTTTCCAGGCGAAGAGCCACTAGGCAAGCGTTTGATTTTAGATGATGAAAAGCCTGCGTACGAGATCATCGGCGTCGTCGGAGATGTGCGTCACGAAGGGTTGGAGAAGGAGACTTATCCCGGATACTACCTCTCGTTTTATCAAGCGCCCGAACGACAGGTAAACCTGATGGTGCGCAGCGCTCCCAAGGTCGATCCGGCGGGACTCCAATCGGCCGTGCGAAATGTGATCAAAGAGATGGATCAGGAGCAGCTTGTCTGGGAAACGAAGACGATGGAGCAACTGCGTGCAGAGTCCGTCGCGCGCCGTCGCTTCAACATGATGCTGCTCGGGCTATTCGCTGCGCTTGCGCTCCTGCTCGCAGCCGTCGGCATCTACGGCGTGATGAGCTATTCGGTGACACAGCGCACGCACGAGATAGGAATCCGACTCGCTTTAGGAGCGCAGACGAGCGATGTCTTAAAGATGGTCGTGCGTCAGGGCATGACGCTCGCTTTTGTCGGGGTCGCGCTTGGACTACTGACTGCTCTGGCGGTGACTCGCGTGATGGCGAGCCTGTTGTACGGCGTGACGGCCACGGATGCTTTGACGTACGCAGGAGTATCTGTACTGCTCGCGGGAATCGCACTGCTGGCCTGCTTGATTCCCGCGCGCCGCGCGACACGTGTCGACCCGATGGTCGCGCTGCGTTACGAATAAGGGATGAGGGCGGAGGGATGAGGGATGAAAAAAGGATTACTCAACTTAAATAGTTTCTTATTCATCCCTCCGCCCTCCGCCCTCATCCCTGCTTTCCCGGAGGTGTTGTGATGGGAACACTGTTGCAGGATATGCGCTATGGCGTGCGTATGCTGATGAAGCGGCCGGGCTTTACGATCATCGCGGTGCTGGCTCTGGCTTTAGGTATCGGTGCGAATACGGCGATCTTCTCAGTCGTTAACGCGGTGTTGTTGCGGCCTCTGGCCTTTGGCGAGCCGGAGCGTCTGGTGATGGTGTGGGGCAGCGCGCCGCAGTTGGGCTATGACCTGCTTCCGGCGACAGCGCCCGAGACCGTCGACTGGCGTGAGCAGAGTAAGGTGTTCGAGAATCTTGCGGCTTTCAAAAGCTGGGCCTGGACGATGCCGGGCACTGGTGGGCCTGAGCAGCTTTGGGGAGCGCGTGTGTCGGCCAGCCTGTTTCCGGCGCTCAACGTAAAGCCGATTCTTGGCCGCACGTTTCTGCCGGAAGAGGACAGGGAGGGCGGCGCAAAGGTAGTCGTCATGGGCTACGGTCTATGGCAGCGCAGCTTTGGTGGCGAGCCCTCGATCATCGGACGCACCATCGCGCTCAGCGGCCAGAGTTATACGGTGGTCGGCGTCATGCCGCAGGGTTTCAAATTTCCCGGCGGCGAAAATATGCTGGCGGGTCTTCAGTTCTCGCCGAAGACGGAGTTGTGGGAGCCTCTTCAACTGACACGCGAAGAATTGGGTGCGCGCGGCACGCACAACATGGCCGTCATCGCGCGATTGAAGCCCGGCGTCACGCTCAGACAAGCGCAGGCGGAGATGACTGCCGTCGCGCTGCACCTCGGAGAACAATATCCGAAGTTCAACAAAGGCTTAGGCGTCAAGCTTGTGCCGCTGCATGAGCAGGTCGTCGGCAACGTTCGTCCGGCGCTGCTTATTCTTCTGGGCACGGTCGGGTTTGTGCTTTTGATCGCGTGCGCCAACGTCGCCAATCTGTTGTTAGCACGTGCAGCATCCAGACAGAAAGAGATTTCCATACGCACGGCTTTGGGCGCAAGCCGCATGAGGATTATCCGGCAGCTTCTGACAGAGAGCCTGTTGCTCTCAGTGATGGGCGGCACGCTCGGGCTGTTGCTCGCGATGTGGGGCATAGATGCGCTCGGCGCTTTGATTCCGGAGACCGTTCCGCGCGCCGACGAGATCGGTGTGGACGCACGCATGCTGGGCTTTACGCTTTTGATCTCGATTTTGACGGGACTGGTGTTCGGGCTCGCGCCCGCGTTGCAGGCTTCCAAAACGGATGTCAACGAAGCGCTCAAGGAAGGAACCAGGGGCGCGACTGCTGGGCTGCGACGCAACCGGTTTCGCAGTGTGCTGGTGATCTCTGAAGTCGCGCTCGCATTGATGCTGCTGATCGGCGCAGGGCTGTTGATTCGCAGCTTTATGCGACTGCAACAGGTCAACCCTGGACTCGATCCGCGCGGGGTGGTGGCGATGGAGATCAGTGTGCCCTCAATCGCTCCGTCCAATTACGAGAAGCCGGAACAGCAGG
>DATLMN010000113.1:0-7024 GCA_035537255.1 Pyrinomonadaceae bacterium
GGATTTTATGCTCGTCGTCTCTTACAATCCGGGCTACCAGTCGATCTTGAAAGACCTCAAACAATCGACGCGCCAGCGTTTTGTCGCGATGGAGTTCGATTATCCGCCGCCGGAGTTGGAAGCAGAGATCGTCGCGCGCGAAGGCGGCATAGACGAATCTACCGCGCGCGATCTGGTGCTGATTGGGCAAAAGGTCAGAAACCTGCGCGGGCACGGACTTGAAGAGGGCGTCTCAACACGCCTCCTGATCTACGCCGCACAGATGATCGCGCGCGGCATCCCTCCCGTCGCCGCCGCAGACGTAGCCATCTGCTCGCCCATCACAGACGACCGCGAACTCCAACGCAGCATACGTGAGATCGTGACGACTGTGATTTGAGATTGAAAGTGAGAGACTTGTATTCTCTCTCAAGAGGTCGGACCAAGTGGCAGGCTATTCGGGAACTCCGCTCGCCAAAAAGCTCGGCATCAAAGAAGGCTATCGGATCGCGCTCGTCAACGCTCCGCAGAATTTCGCGGACGAGCTTGGCCCACTGCCTGCGTGTGTCGTGATCGTGAAGAGATTACAACCGTCGCTTAACCTCATACTGTTTTTTGCCGCCAGTCAATCGGAGTTGAGCAAACGATTTCCAGAGCTTGCGAAGAGGCTTGTCCCGAACGGTATGCTGTGGGTGGCGTGGCCGAAGAAAAGCTCCGGTATTGCGACCGATCTCTCTTTCGAGGTCGTGCAAAGTATTGGACTCGCGGAGGGCATGGTCGATACCAAGGTCTGCGCCGTCAACGATGTGTGGTCAGGATTGCGGTTTGTGATTCGTCTTAATGATCGGTGATATTCAATACTTTGGATAAAATTCTTTTCAAACTCATAGATGACTTCGATGGACGAACGTGATCGCGAAAAAAAGGCTGATGGGGAAGAGGCGCTGGACGATGTGTCGTCATCCTCGCAGCCGATAGAGAAGGCTTTTCAAGAGCGTCTGCGCTCTGTCAAGAGCGTGACGGAGCGGCGCACGCTCTCAGGGTTGGCGCGTGAGCTGGGCAAGTTGCCGGGCGATGCTGCGCGCGCCGCGCTTGAGACGAGCGCTGTCATAGCGGGCGTCTCCTTGCGCGCGAGCATAGAGTTCCTGCGCGCAGCACCTCTGGCTGCCCTCGTGCTGGAAGCCGAAGAGTTGCGCACATGGGGCGAGATCGGCAGGCGTCTGGCGATGGGCGATGCTGAGACTGCGGTCGCCTTTTTCGCTTCAGGCGTCGAAGTCCTGGGGCGCGTCCCGCGTAAATGCCGCCCGTTGATCTTTCAAATCTGCACGCGCCAGATGACGCTTTCCAGCTCGGTCGCGACAGAGACTTTCAGGCGCGCGCCCCTGCTGGCCGAGATTATTACGGACGCTGAGCTGCTGCGCTCCGTGTTGGAAGTCGCGGCGGAGATTTCAAGGCGCTCGGCCAAACACAGCGCGGATTTTCTCAACATGACTCCGCGCGTCGTCGAGCGGCTCGGAGATTTTGATGACGATGATTTGCACGTGGCGCGTGCTGCCGTCAGGCTTGCAGCGGCGTTTGCGGCGCGCGCCGGAGGCATCGCCGCAGATGCCTGGGCCGCGATGCCCTCTGCGCTCTTTGGTTTGAACGAGGCGCGCGCCAATCTTCTGCTTGAGCGCGCGGGCGATTTTCTTGAGCGCGGCGGCGGGGCGGCACTGCACGTGATGGTCGCGGGCGGCGAAATCCTGCGCACAGTGCCAGAAGCATTCGTCGCATGGATTGATCTGTTGTGGACCGTGGCAGAGCACGGCAATGCTGCGCTGGTCGCGTTCGTGCGCTCAAGCCCAGCCCTGTTTACGATGCTTGCCGCAGATGCTGATCACGCGCGCGCCGTAGAGCTTGCGGAGCGCATCATCAATGTCACGCGAGCGGTCGCACGCGTCGACGGTGAAGCAGCGCTCGCCTGCTTTCGCTCAAGCCCTAAGGCGCTCAAGACCGTCTCCATCGAACAGTTCGAGCAGTGGGCGCGCGATGGCTTGCAGGCAGAGCGCGGCGGCGATGCGCGCTCAAGGCGAAGTTATTACGCGCTTGAGACGCGCCGCAGCAACGATGCTTTGCAGACGGGAGGCGCTGGCGGCTTAGGTCTGGAAGAAGTCCAGCAAACTTTGCGGCTGTACGTCGAAGGCTTGACAGGACACGCCGTCGAAATAGCGCCGCTTTCAGCCGTGCCGGACGAGGCGCGCATCGGTGACGGCCGTACAATTCATCTTCCCTCTATGGTCGCGGAGTTCGGCGACGACGAAAAAGATTTCCGTCTCTACAAAGTGCTGGCGGCGCACGCCGCTGGCCAGATAGAGTTTGGCACGCACGAGCGCGAAGCCGCAGACCTGCGCGCAGCCTACTCGTCCATCGCAGACCTCTACGCGCCGGAGAATGCGGATGCGCGCGATGCCTTTGCCCTGGACGGTTACATCAACGAGAGAGAAAAGAGCGAAGCGGCCCTTGCGCCCGAAGAAGAGGCTCGTCGCGCCGCGAGCGAGCGCAAGTCTCTGCCGCCCGGCAGCGATTATCGCGCCGTGCTCTCCCTTTTTCCGAACGCCGGGCTCGCGCGTCGCATCTTCGGCACGCTTGAGAACGGCCGTATTGATCGTCGCCTGCGTCAAGTCTATCGCGGCCTCGCGCGCGATCTTGATCTGACGCGCGATCACCTGCGCTCGCGCCGCCCGCGCATCATTGATCTTCCGGTGACGCTCGTTCCCTTCGAGCTGCTTTTCCAGATAACTCTGTGCGGAGGCGCACTGGACGACACGCGCGCCTACTACGGCCAGATCGTCTCGGAGCTTGAAGGCATCGTGGCCGATTATCTAACGCACCCGACCGCTGCGGTCGCCGATACTTTGATGGCGACGAGCCGCGTCTACTCGCTCTTTCAATCGATCACGCCTGATGATTCTGCGCAGCAATCGGAAGAGTCCGAGGAAGACGGCGAGGCGAGCGATGAGGAGACGACCGCGAGCCAGATGCAGGAGGCAGAGAGCCGTCAGCAAAGAAGCTCGCAGCAGCGTGACGCGCGCGAGCTTTTCAACGCATGGGCCAACACAGAGCCGCAGCATGAACCGGATGAGCTGGACGGGGCTGAAGTTTGGACGCAGCAGGAGACACCCGAACAGCGTTTGGAAGCGGGCGAAGTGGCTTTCAATTACGACGAGTGGGACAGGGAGTTAACAGATCATCGCGTCGGCTGGTGTCGCGTGATCGAAAAGCGTGTGCAGCGTGGCGCTCCGGCCTTCGTCGAACAGACGCGCGAACGCTATCGCGGAGTCATCTCGTCCATACGCCATCAGTTTCAGATGATGAAGCCTGAGAGCTTGATGCGCATCGCGGGCGAACTCGACGGCGATGATTACGATCTAAATGCTGTTATCGACTACGTGGTTGACCGTCGCGCGGACGGTCAACAATCCGAACGGCTCTACACTAAGCGGCTGCGCCGCCGCCGCGATGTCGCCGTCTCTTTTCTACTCGACCAATCCTCTTCGACGGCGCGTACCATCGGTCGCCACCCGCTTCAGCCCTACACGCATCCCGGTCGCCGCATCATAGAGATCGAGAAAGAGGGTTTGGTCTTGATGAGCGAGGCGCTCGAAGCCGTCGGCGATTCCTACTCGATCAACGGATTTACTTCCGAGGGACGACGCAACGTCAAATTTTATGTCGTCAAGGATTTCAACGAAGCTTATTCCGAAGAGGTCGAGCGGCGCATCGGCGGCATCAGCTATCAGAACAACACGCGGCTCGGCGCAGCCATCCGCCACGCCTCCGCGCGGCTCGCGCGCCAGGAAGCGCGCACACGTCTGCTGATCGTCCTCTCGGACGGACGCCCCTACGATCACGATTACGGCGATGCGCGCTACGCACGCGAAGACACGCGCGAGGCTCTGCGCCAGGCCAAGACGCAAGGCATCACTCCCTTCTGCATCACCATTGACCGCGAGTCCGAGGCAGAGCTGCGCGACCTCTACGGCGACATCGGCTACACGATCATCGACGACGTGCTCTCGTTGCCGGAGCGCATGCCCGGAATTTATAAACGACTAACTAAGGGATAAGAAAGATGAAGATATGGCAATAAAAGTCATGCAATAGAGGATTGGAAAGATGATCTTTATTAAATCAACGGAAGTGTTACAATTCAGCACGGCTTGGTTCTCACGGTGAGGTTGTTCCCGGAGGTCTTTTTATGAGTAGAGAATACGTTGAGCAAAGGGATGGTACATACAGGATTGTCGGCACTCGCGTCTCGCTGGATTCGGTCGTCTATGCCTTTTTGCGCGGCGCTTCACCCGAGAGCATCCAACGCTCGTTTCCGTCACTTACTCTGGAACAAATCTATGGTGCAATAACTTATTACCTGGCACATCAGGAAGAGATTAATCAGTACCTCTTAGATGGTGAGGCGGAGTTTGAAAAACTGCAACGCGCCGCGCGTGACGCGCATCCTGACTGGGATGAAAAGCTTGACAGAGCGCGCCGCGAGGCTCTGACTTCTCATTCGTGAAAATCCGTTATCAGGCTGATGCCGACCTTAACGAAGATATTGTTACGGGTGCGCGACGACGTGCGCCGGAGATCGATTTTCAAACCGCCCGCGAAGCTCATCTCGAGCATCTGAAAGACCCGGAGGTGCTGGCGCTGGCTGCACAGTTGGGGCGCATCTTGGTCACACATGATCGAAGAACAATGCCCGCCCATTTCGGGAAGTTTATCGAGACACAACAAAGCCCTGGCCTCTTCGTTATCTCACAACGCGCAGACCTCTTGCTTGCTATTGAAGAGTTGATCCTGATCTGGACAGTCTCAGAAGCGGAAGAGTACGTTAACTCGCTACGCACGATCCCGCTGTAAACCTGCTAATACTAAAAGCTAGACAAGGGATAAGGTTCTTTTATCCTTATTGTCGATTTCATTGCGCCAGACAGTTAAGAAAAGGATCGACCTTCCTTTTGGAAGATTATGAGCGCCGATTGCTCTTCCCCTGTTGTTTCATGTGTGAAATAAAATCTTGCCCCTGCAACCCCGGTTGTGATATAAGCGTGCGCGGTTGGGTTGAACCTCGCTGCATTGAAATTGATCGTTCGGAAGGAGATTAGGGAAGATGTTGAGAAGCATTCTTGCGATCATTGCAGGGAGTGTGGCGTGGATGGTGACGGCACTGGGGATGGATGCGGTCTTGATGGCGGTTGCGCCCCATTTTTTCGATGCGAATGGAAAGGTTGAAAGCGTACCGTTCCTGCTCTTTATGATGACATACAGCCTGTTGTTCTCTGTGCTGGGCGGTTACGTGACGGCGCTCGTCGCGCGGCGTAAAGAACTACAGCATGCGCTCGCGCTGGGCGTGTTGCAGTTCGTGATGGGCATTGCGGCGACTATCAAATTTTTCGATACCGCTCCGCTCTGGTATCACGTTTTGTTTCTGACGCTGCTGATCCCAGCCATTTTAGTCGGCGGACAATTACGCATGAAGCAGAAACGCAGAAGATTTGGCCACATCTCTCCCGCGACGGCCTGACCGTCACAGGCTGCGAAGTCGCCGAGCCTGCCAGCGCAAAGAGTCTCCAAGCGACTCTCTTTACAGTCAGCTTATAAGTCTTCCGGCGGGCCGCCGCTTGCGGGCATTCACTTTTTAATAAACACTCTTTCATCCTCGCCCTACGCGCGCGCCGGAGAGTTGTGTCAATCACCAAGCTTTCGTGACATTGTCTCCTTATGTTGTCGCTATTCTTTCTCTCTGTCCTGCAACAGATTTCAAGGCAGTGGAGAAAAGTATCATGGCGGAAATAACTAAGCCGACAAAGGGAACAAAATACATCGTGCGCTTCTTCGTGATTTTTCTCGCGATAACATTGGTCGTCATGCTCGTAGTCTGGCTGATGAGCCTGCTGGCCGGACGTTAAGCTATGGTTGAGACACTTCAAGCCATGCCAACCCGCGAAGAGTTCACCATCGGTGTCGAGGAAGAGTATCAAATCATTAACACCAAGACGCGAGAGCTGCATTCGCGGCAGGAGCGTATTCTTGATGGAGCGCAGGAAGCACTTGGTGACGAGGTCACGGCGGAACTGTATCTGTCGCAGATAGAGATCGGCACACCCATCTGTCGCGCGCTTGCAGAAGTGCGCCGAGAGCTTGTGCGCTTGCGCGGTGAAGTGATCGCCTCCGCAGAGCGTGAGGGCAACGGAATCGCCGCCGCAGGCACACATCCCTTCTCGCATTGGGGTGAGCAGCAGATCACGCCCAAGGCGCGCTATGTGGGGATTGCGCAGGATTACCAGCAACTGGCGCGCGAGCAACTGATCTTCGGCTGCCACGTGCACGTCGGCATCAACGACCGCGAGGCTGCCATTCAGGTAATGAATCGCGCACGCACATGGCTTGCGCCTCTGCTGGCGCTGGCGGCGAACTCGCCCTTCTGGCTCGGCGTCGATACTGGCTACGCAAGCTTTCGCACGGAAATCTGGCGGCGTTGGCCCATGGCCGGGACTCCGCAGGTCTTCGCTTCACGCGCCGAATACGACCGCGTCATAGAAGCGCTCGTGAAGACCGAAAGCATCACGGACGCGACCAAGATTTACTGGGACGTGCGCCCCTCTGCGCGTTTCGAAACGGTCGAGTTTCGCGTCACGGATGTCTGCATGACCGTGGACGAGGCGGTGATGCTGGCGGGACTGGTGCGCACTCTGGCAGAGACCTGTTACGGGCAGGCCATACGCGATGAGCCCGCAAGGCATGCGCGTCCGGAATTGTTGCGCGCAGCCAAGTGGCGCGCGGCCCGCTACGGCCTCGATGCCGATCTGATTGACACAGAGGAAGAGCGAGCCGTGCCCGCCGCCGAGTTGATCGAAAAGCTGCTGGCATTCCTGCGCCCCGTTCTTGAGGCGCGAGCCGAGTGGGACGAAGTCTCCGGGCTCGTCCGTCAAACGATAGAGCGCGGCACAGGCGCGACACGCCAGCGCGCGGCCTACGCACGCGGCGGACGACTTGAGGATGT
>DATLMN010000114.1:0-13798 GCA_035537255.1 Pyrinomonadaceae bacterium
CGCATCGCCATGCGCAGCGCAAAGCGTTTCTCTTCATTATAAGGCGTGCTCATAAGATTCGTTTGCAACCCTTTGCCTTCGGTTTAGGACGAGCTTGCGCGCCCGCGCACTTCTTCCGCCTGCTCCTCATCCCAGCGGTAAAAACCTTCGCCGCTCTTTTTGCCAAGCTTTCCGTCTGCGACCATGCGCTGCAAAATCTCCGGCGGGCGAAACGTCTCCGCACCCAGAGCCCCGTGCAGATACTCTGCTATCGCCAGGCGCACGTCCAGTCCGACCATGTCTGTCAGGCGCAACGGGCCGACAGGATGGTTATAACCCAACTCCATCGCCGTATCTATGTCACGGACGCTCGCCACGCCCTGCTCAACCATACGCATCGCTTCGAGCCCGAGCGCGATACCCAGACGACTCGAAGCAAAGCCCGGAACGTCTTTGACAGTGATCGGCTCTTTCTTCATACGGCGCGCAATCTCGCGCACCGTTTCAACCGTCTCGGGACTTGTCTCCTGGCCCACCACGATCTCAACGAGGCGCATGAGGTGGACGGGATTAAAGAAGTGCATCCCGACCACACGATCAGGATTGCGAGCGCCCCTGGCAATCTCTGTGATCGAAAGCGATGAAGTGTTGGTGGCGTAGATGAAGTCGCGGCGCGCGAGGCCCTCGACCTCGCGCAGTATCTCCCGCTTCAAGTCCAACACTTCGGGCGCGGCCTCTATAAAGAGGTCTGCGTCTGAAGTCTCCTGTAGATGAATCGTCCCGCGTATGCGCTGAAGCGTCTGGTCGCGCTCGGCTTCTGTCAGCTTGGCGCGCGCGATGCCTTTCGCAAGGTTGCGTTCGATGGCGGCAACTCCGCGCGCGAGCGCTTCGCGATTCATGTCGCGCAGGACGACGCGATAGCCCGCCGAGGCGGCGACCTGAGCGATACCATGCCCCATCGTGCCTGCGCCGAGCACGGCGATAGTCTCAAGCGCGTGTGAAGTGCTCGCGATGCTCTCCGGTGTACTCAAAATGCTTCCTGAATGTTCTGGTGCTTCCGTGGCGGGTCGGGTTCTCGGTCGGGTGTGAAGCTTAAAAGTATCTCACCCGGCGCGCTCTTGCCTTCGGCTCGGATGTCAAAAGTTGGCGCGCGCCGTCCCCAAGAAGTGTGGTGAAAGCAGGTCTGGCTTTTGCTTTACAACCGGATCAGAGACGGCCCCGGCACCGATTCGGTAACCCGCCAGGCCTTGTTCGACTAAGGCTGCGGTAGTAGTTATACTATATGAGCAACCAAAAATGCTATACGCATGAGTGCGCCAGAGTAGGATAAATATACCGCTTGAAGGAGAGCACAGGATCAGATGACAAAAGAGACGCTGCACAGGGATGTGGTCATCCTCGGCTCGGGGCCTGCGGGTTTGACGGCCGCCATCTACGCGGCCCGCGCAGACCTGCATCCGATGGTGATCGAAGGGCCGCAGCCCGGCGGACAGCTCACCATCACCACGGAGGTCGAGAACTATCCGGGCTTTTCCAAAGGCATACAGGGCCCTGAGCTGATGGAGGAGTTTCGCCAGCAGGCCGCGCGCTTCGGCACGGAGTTTCTGACCATCTACATCGACCGCGTAGACCTCGGCAAGCGTCCCTACATGCTCTACGGCAAAGAGAGCGAGGACAGCGAAGAGATCACGACTGTGATCAGGGCTGAGACCTTGATTATCTCTACGGGCGCGTCGGCCAAGTGGCTGGGCATTCCGGGTGAAGCGCCTGCGCCCGCTGGCCTCGGTGGCTACGGCGTGTCGGCCTGTGCGACCTGTGACGGTTTCTTCTTCAAAGGCAAACCGATAGTCGTCGTCGGCGGCGGCGATACTGCGATGGAGGAGGCGACGTTCCTGACGCGCTACGCTTTGCGCGTGACGGTCATCCATCGCCGCGATACTTTGCGCGCCTCGAAGATCATGCAGGACAAAGCATTCAGTAATGAGAAGATAGATTTTATCTGGGACACGGCGGTCGAAGAGGTGCTCGGCACACCTGAGACTGGCGTGACGGGCGTGCGCCTGAAAAACCTGAAGACGGGCGAAGAGAGCATCTTCCCATGCGAAGGTGTCTTTATAGCCATCGGCCACAAGCCCAACACAGACCTTTTCAAAGGCCAGCTTGAGATGGACGAGGTCGGCTACCTGAAAACCTCCGGGCGCTCGATGGCGACGGATATTCCTGGCGTCTTCGCCTGCGGCGACGCGCAGGACTCTGTTTATCGTCAGGCCGTGACGGCAGCCGGAACGGGCTGCATGGCCGCCATCGACGCCGAACGATTCCTCGATCACCTGCCCGTCCCCGTCCCCACCGGCGAGGAGATCACGATGGAGGGCGAGCGCGTCACGGCAGACCACGAAAAGATCATCATGCCCGACGGCGAGATCGTCTCCAATCACCCAGAAGGCGAAGCCGCGCACGGTGACTGAGAAAGAGCGTATTCAGAATTAGACCCTGAAAGGGGCGACAGAGGTTCAATCTTGTATAGCACTCGAACGTGAACCTCTGTCGCCCCTTCGGGGCTTCTCGTCTCCGCACTAAACCTGAAAAATTTAGCTTGGTTTACTTTCCGGTTCTCTGTTGCGGGATGACTTTGATGACGGCACGGCGCAGGATGTGTTCGCCGCGCTTCTCGTTTTGCCAGGCTTCCAACTCAAAATTATTGATCTCGTGCTGGATGACCTCAAGGCAGCGCAGCAGCACGAAGACGACTTCTTCGGGCGTGGATGGCTTGGCCGCTGCCACCATGTCCGCCAGGACTCTGCCGATGGCGACGGATTCGTACCAGTGGCGGCGTATGTAGGCGTCCGTCACGCGCTCGAACAATTCTCTGTCGTCAAGTAAGAGCGCCGCGTTGAGATAGTAGATGGTGCGCACGTCCTGGCGTGGGACACCCGCGTAATCCTCGAACTGATCGGCCATGATTAAATCGAGCTGGCTGTGCAAGGATTCCTGCGGCTTGAGTCCCATCTCGCGCGCCTGCGGATAAATGATCGTGTGGATGATCGCGTCGTAGAGCATCGCCACGATGTAGCGCACGTGCGCCTGCTGGCGTTCCGTGCTCAGGCTTTGAGGATAGTTGAGGCGGATGACCGGAAAGCCTTTCGAGTAGAGCTTGATGTGCAGCAACTCGTGGACGATGGTCGATTCGGTCGCGGGAATGTCCGAGTCCATGCGTATGCTCGGCGTCCCGTCCGAATCGACAGAGGCGAGCGCCGCATAATAACTGTAGTCCAGATTGCTTTTGACATCCTCGCGAAGGCGCTTGCCATAGTGTTGCTCGATCTCAGCGAGGAGCGCTCTGGCCTGCGGTTGCAGCTCGACTCCGAACAGTTGACGCGGAGGCAAATCCTCGCCCTGCTTCGCCGTCGCGTTGGTCTGCGAATCGCGATTGCACGCAACGGAGAGCCCCACGGCGAGCATTAAAATAGAGGCGACGATTTTGCTTGACCGACGAGACTTCAATGAGATTTCTCGGAAGAAATTGTTAGCTGGATAAACGATTCTTTACACGCAGCAGTAGTATTTGTCTTTGTACTGGAAGAATAAAAACGCTCCTTCAAAGGAGCACCACCGGAACATCATTTTCCCTGCGCGAATGCGACGGCGCGTTCGTGTGTCGCTGTCCCTCTTGCCGCTCGTCATTTGCGGCGTGCGGGCAGGCTTCGCAGTAAGAGCCCGCGCGCTCTCTTCTGTCTTCACAAACATTACAGTCGAGGGTTTCGCCCAGGCGGCGCAAACTCTCAAGGAGCGGAACGAGGAGGCGTCCGCGCGCGGTCAAAAAGTATTCGACATGCGGCGGGCTGCCACCGTAATCCTTGCGCTCGACCAGTTGGTCGTGCTCCATATCGCGAAGCCGCCCGACCAGCGTGCGGCTGCTGATAGGGTGCAAGGCCGCCAGCAGCTCCGTCGTTCGTTTAGGCCCTTGAAAGAGATCGCGAACGACCAGCATCGTCCATTTATCGCCCACCAGTTGCAGCGCGCCCGCCACGGGGCAGCCGTCACCTTCGCGTCGTCGCATGCGATCTCTCCTTTGATGGTCAGGCTTTGAAAAACCCCTTAAGCCCTCTGCCCTTTACCCTGCAAACGGGCTGAATCGGCCTCGTCTTCTCTCAGGCACTGGACGCCGCCGCGCGTCCGGCTCAAAGAGGGCTTTCAGTGCCAAACGGCTGAAAGCGACGAAGGCTGTGGGCTCTTTAAAGCTTAGCACAAAGATGCGCCATTGCGGCGATGTGGGAAACTATTTTAAGATGATGCCTGCAACGACAGATTATGCCCCAGCGCAGAACATCTAGTATCTGAATGAGTTCCCATCCTCATGGCGCACGCTTAAAGTAATCAGTGCGCTGCCCGGCTCTCGCCGCATCTTTGGCCGAGATGAAAACAGGTTCGCGAACCACAGATCAAAAGGAGCGTCGCGCCAACGTGGTCGGCGGCGCGCAGAAAGATTTGCACGAGCTAGCAGAATTAACACGACGTTTGAACGAAGCGGCCAACAGGACGGAGGCGGCGGAGTTTGCCCTGCGCGGCCTCGCCCGCCTAGTCCCTTCGGAGTGCCTGCGCCTGACCGTCAGTCGCGGAGAAGACCGCCAGCAACTCGTCGCCTCGCTGAATAGCTCCGGCGAATTTTCCAGCCTCAACGACGGCGAGGTGGTGCGCGTCTCGCACACCATGCTTGAGCGCGCCGCGCAGACGGCAGAGCCTGTCTGCTTTAACAATGCTCCGCAGGAATTGGTGAGCCGTGCGCTTTTAATCTCGCTCGTCTGCCCCGCCGCCTCCTCTATTATCTGCTCGCCCGTCATGCTCGGCGAAAAGCTTCAGGGGCTGATTGTGCTGAGCACTCCGCAGGCGGCCGCCTACACGGATGAGGACTGCGCGACGGCCGCCACGGTCGCGGGTCTTCTGGCGGCGACGCTCAAACGCGTGGAGCTTTCAGAGAGTGTGACGGGCACGCAGCGTCTGGAAGAGGCGCGCGAGCGCGAAGAGGCATTGGTCGAGCGCCTGCATCATGCGGCGCGCGTCTCTTTCGATCTGGATCATATTATTCAACAGACGATAGACGAGTTGTCCCACGCGCTGCCCGCCAGTTTCCTGCTGCTCAGGCCAGTCTCCTTCGGTCGCCCGGAGCCGGGCATTCGCGCCTGGACGCCGCACAGTGACAGACCGCCGCTCGAAATCAACCTGGCTGTGGCGAGCGCCGAACGCGCAGTCTATGCAGAGCAGCGCCCGGTCTTTATCGCAGACCTCAGAACGGAGCGCGCCACTAGCCCGGAGCTTCGCCCGCTCACCGAACGACTCGGCGCGCGCTCGCTTTATGTTGCGCCAGTCGTCTACGGCGGACAGGTCTTGGCCGCGCTTGGGCTGGTCGAAGCGGACGCGCAAAGAGAATGGACGCCCTCTGAGCAAAATCTGCTGGCGCGCGTGGCCGAGACCATCGCCCCGCTCATCCTCAATGCTCAACTCAATACGAGGCTGCGCTCTTACATCGAAGACCTGCTGATGCTCCTTCGTCTGGCCGGTGAGGTCACAGGAGATGCAGAGCTTGATCGCTGCCTGCGTGCCGTTCTAGATTCATGGGAGAAGATTGCCGGTACGGATGCAGCGGCCGTCCTGCGCTGGGACGAAGAGGCAAAGCTCTTGCGGCTGGCCGCGACGAAGCATCTGCCCACGGGGCTGCTGGAACGTTATACGCAGGGCGTGACGCTCGCAGACCCCGTCTGCGGTCTGGCGGCGACGCGCCGCACAGGCGTGGTTGCAGACCTGGCGAGCGAGCCGCGCTTCGCCTCGCTTTACACTGCCGCGCGCTGGTCAAATTTGCGCGGCGCATGGGCCACGCCCGTCGTCGGCCATAACAATAAACTGCTCGGCATGCTTATCACCTTCTCGCGCGTCGTCGCAGTCGTGAGCGCGGACGAGCAGCGCCTGGCAGACCTCTTCGCGCGGCCCATCGCCGTGGCCCTGCGCAATCTTGAGTGGAATCGCGAAGTGCGCACGCTCGCGCAATCCAAAAAGCAGCTCAAAGAGGACTTGCGCCAGTCTGAACAACATAAGACGGAATTTATGTCGATCATCTCGCACGAGCTGCGCACGCCCTTAAACGCGATCATCGGTTACGCGCAGATGCTCAAAGAAGGTTTCTCAGGCGAGCTGAACGAGCAGCAGGCGAGTGATGTCCAGACCATCAGCGATAGCGCCGACAGGCTTCTCAGCATGGTCGAAGACACGCTCGATCTGGCGCGCATCGACGCCGAACGCTTTCCCGTCTTTCTGGACACCATCGCTCTTGAAGAGATCGTCAAGCGCGCCATCGCGAGCGTGCGCGCTGCGGCAGACAAGAAGGGCCTGAGTATTCAGATGAGCCTCGCGGAAGACCTGACAACGGTGCGCACAGACCCGGAGCGCGTGCGTCAGGTCTTGATGAATCTACTGTCGAACGCCGTCAAGTTTACGGAAACGGGCTCGGTACACGTACACGTTTTGCCGGGCGCGCAGGGAAGTGTGCAGATCAACGTCATGGACACCGGAATCGGTTTCGACACGAAGGCGTTTCCGCACGTCTTTGAAGAGTTCAGTCAGGCCGATACTTCAAACACGCGCGCTTACAGCGGCACAGGTCTTGGACTCGCCGTCTCAAAGCGACTGGTGCAGCGACTGGGCGGCCAGATCGGCGTCACCTCTATGCCGGGCGAAGGCTCAACATTCTGGTTCACGCTGCCGGCAGAAGCGCCGGACAACGAAAGGGATGAAGGATGAGGGATGAGGGATGAAAGGGTTTGAGTGATTGATTCACCTGAAGCGATTCAATCATTCATCCCTCATCCCTCCGCCCTCATCCCTGCTTTTATGTTTGATGACAGGGAAGAGAAATACCGCAGGATTCTTGTCGCCGATGACGAGCCGATCAATCGGACGCTGATCCAGAGGCGTCTGGAGCGCGCGGGCTACACCGTCTTCGTCGCAGAGAACGGGCGCGAGGCCGTCGAGATGTCCATCGCGAACCTGCCTGACCTGATTATCCTGGACGTGATGATGCCCTTGATGGATGGATTGGAAGCCTGCCGCCGGATTAAAAACGAGGCGGCGACGCGCGACATTCCCGTCATCTTTCTCTCCGCGCGTGACGAGACCGATGTGAAGGTGAGCGGCCTTGCGCTCGGGGCAAACGATTACATCAGCAAACCGTTCAAGGCCGAAGAACTCCTGGCGCGCGTAGAGGTCGCGCTGCGTCTCAAGCGTGAGCGCGACCGGCTGCAACTCAGCGCAGAGGAGGCGCGCGCCACCGCAGAGGTCGCACAGGAGCGCGCCATGACGGACGCGCTTACTGGACTCCTTAATCGTTACGGATTGCAGCGCGTGCTCTCGCACGAACACGCCGAAGCGCGTCGCTATGCGCGCTCGCTCTCTTGTTTGATGGTTGATCTGGACAACTTCAAGACGATCAACGACACCTTCGGCCACGTCGCCGGAGACGCCGCGCTCAAACAGATTGCCGCTATTCTTATCGAGATTGTGCGCCGCTCTGATATGGTGAGCCGCTACGGCGGCGACGAATTTCTGGTGCTGCTGCCCGAGACCGATCTGGAAGGAGCGGACGCCCTGGCGGAAAAGATTCGCGCCACCGCTGCCACAGAGATGTTCGGCGACGGCGACCCGCGCTTTCAATTGACCTTGAGCATCGGCGCGGCGACTCTCTCCGACAATGAGTCCGGCAACGACATGATCGCCCATGCGGACATGGCCCTCTACGAAGCCAAAGAACAGGGACGCAACCGCGTCGGCAAAGCAGGCGTCAAGAGAAGCGATGAAGTAGAAACGATCAGCGATGAATAGGCCGTGCGCGCCGACGATCACACTCCTTTGATCAGAATTCTTTTTCCGTCATGAGAATAAAGATGTCTCGCAGTTAACCTTCAAGCCGTTTGAGTAAATAAGAAGTGAAAGCTCTCCTCAGTCCGCGTTTGTCTACGTCGTCACAGCCTGCAACTCTCACGGCAGAAAACTTGTCGAATGCCTTGCAGTTTCTGGCCGCGCGTGACGCGCGGCTTGCGCAAATCCTCAAAGACTTTGGCCCACCGCCGATGTGGGAGAGAGCGCCGGGATTCGCGACGCTGCTTTACATTATTCTGGAACAACTGGTCTCGCTCGCCTCGGCGAAAGCGACTTTTGATCGGCTGCTCGCAATCCTTTCGCCGCTCACGCCCGAAGGATTCCTGGAACTGGACGACGCGACCTTGAGGAGCATAGGTTTTAGCAGACAGAAGACGGCTTCGACTCGCAATCTGGCGCGCGCTATTCTTGAGGGCGAGCTTGATCTGAATGCGCTGGACTCTTTGACGGACGACGAGGCGCGCGCTCAGTTGATGAAGATCAAGGGTATCGGCGCATGGACGGCCGACATCTATCTGTTAAGAGTGCTGAACCGCCCGGATGTTTTTCCCGTCGGTGATCGCGCGCTGGTCGTCGCCGCACAAACAATCAACAATCTCAAGACATCGCCCTCCGCCAGAGAGCTTGAGCTGATGGCGGAAAACTGGAAACCCTGGCGTGCCGTCGCCGCGCGCCTCCTGTGGCATTATTATCTGAACCGGCGCACGTCTATCCAGAGAGGTCAGTAACCTTTCTGATTGCCTTAGCAACCTTTTCTGATTGACCGTGCGCGCACAAAATTTTTCCGAACGGAGAACATCATGTCTGATTCGCGAATCGAAAGAGACCCGGAAGCCCGTATAGAAGTCTGGCCGAGCCTGCCGCTGGAAGAATGGCAGGAGACGAAAGACACACTGCACATGTGGACGCAGGTGGTCGGCAAGATTCGTCTGGCGCAAACGCCTCTGGTCAATCACTGGTGGAACGTGCCTCTCTATGTGACGGCGCGCGGGCTGACCACCTCGGCGATGCCTTACGGTGCGAGAGACTTCGAGATCATATTCGACTTTATCGCGCACAGGCTTGTCATTGATTGCAGCGACGGCGTGTCCAACCATCTCGATTTAAAGCCCTGCTCGGTCGCGGACTTTTACAGAGACGTAATGCGTGCGCTCAAGGAGCTAGGGATTGAAGTCAGTATCTGGACGATGCCCGTCGAGGTGGAGAATCCCATACGCTTTGAAGAGGACACACAACACTCCTCTTATGATGCGGAGTACGCCAACCGGTTCTGGCGTATTCTGGTGCAGGCGGAAAAAATCTTCACAGCCTTTCGCTCGCGCTTTATAGGCAAAGTCAGTCCCATACATTTTTTCTGGGGAAGCTTTGATCTGGCCGTGACGCGCTTTAATGGTCGCCCTGCGCCGGAGCGCGTCGGCGCAGACAGTATTACTCGCGAAGCCTATTCGCACGAATGTATCAGTCACGGCTTCTGGCCCGGCGGAGGCGCAGCCGCAGGCGCGGCGTTTTACTCTTACACAGCGCCCGAGCCAGAAGGATTAAAGCAGGCGCACGTTAGACCGCAGAGCGCATTTTACAGTCAGGAGATGTCGGAGTTTCTGCTGATGTACGACGATGTGCGTACATCCCTCTCGCCCGAAGATGATTTGATGGAGTTTTTGCAAAGCACTTACGAGGCGGGCGCGAATTTAGCGAAGTGGGATCGCGCCGCTTTGGAGCGCAGCAACCCGGGCGCGCAGAAATAAATCTTTGCGCTCTCCCGGCTGATGCTTTCTTGATTGCTAAGAGGCTTGCTAATCAGGCGTGCCCGGCGAGGCGTTGTCAGTCGTCTCAGACTTAGGCTGGAATTTATAGTAGAGCAACCCTCTGAACTTGACGGGCCTGCCGTCCTTCTCCAAGGGAGAGAATCGTGCACGGTGCGCGGCTTCCATCGCGGCCTCTCCGAGCATGGGCGGGGCGCTGTTGATTCTTGCGCTGATGACCTGCCCCGTCTCGTCGACGATGACCTGTATCACAGCGTTGCCAGAGATGCCCGCCGCCCGTGCTTGCGCAGGGTATTGCGGCACGGGTTGTTCCTGAATCTGGTTCGTCAGTTCGCGGACAATGAGCGGCTTCTCTTCAACCACCGTATAGTTTTCTCTAAGAATATCCTTTTTGTCAGGCTCTGCGAAGGTAAGCTCGACGGGCTCTTCGACCCGTTTGAAGCGGTCGTAATAGGTGATGCGCTTAAAGGGGAAAGGCCCCGTCGCGGGCGTGAAATAGGTCTCCTCTTTCATCGGGCCAATGTCTCTGCGTTGCAGGTAAGCGACACGGTCGAACACATATTCCGTGCGGACGAAAGTCGGCTTGGCCATTAACGCCTCGGCGGTCGTCGGGCCCAGTCGTCCCGGCCCCACATCGCCGAACCTGAGCAACAGATCACCCTCATGATCGTGGAAGTAGACGCCGCGCTCTCGTAGATAGATCGTCTCGACCACCTGGCCGTTCGCGTAAGTTACGGCACGACGCCAGTCACCGCTCGAAGAGAAATAGAGCTTCTCTGTCCACGAGGGGAACGAATTTCCCTTATCATCGAATTCCGTAACCTTCATGGTCAGTGTAAAGCCCGTAGACGTTCCGCTCTGTGCAAGCGCGACCGCATACGTAGAGAGTAAGAGAAGTAGTATGAGAGCGACGCGACGACTGCTGCTGCACATAAGAGGACGGTTTGACTGTGTCACACGTTTGTCCATAGCGCTCTCCTTATTAACACTTGCGCTCCGACGATGAGTCGATGTTTCCCGGACAGAGATAACGCGAGCCTTTACCTCAGGCACATCGCTTCCTATCCGGCCTCCGCGCCCGCTGCTTTTGCGATGGGCTCTAAGGGAAGACCCGCTTCCTGCCATGCGGCCCAGCCGCCCGTCAGTGCGCGCGCCCTTTTCCATCCGGCCTGTCTGAGTTCCTGCGCCACACGGGCGCTGGTCGCTTCAGCCGTTCAGGCACAGTAGGCTATCAGCCATGACTCCTGTTTGAGACCGAGTTCCCGCGCACGTTCGGCCACATGATCCGGCGGCATCCTGACAGCCCCTTTGGCCTGCACTTCGCTTCCCTCAAGGCTGCGCTCGGTACGCACGTCCAGGATCGTGACAGGCTCTCCTTCCTGCCACAGTCTTTGCAGCTCTTCGATTGAGATTCTTTGCGAGCCGACCTGCACGACGCTCTCGCCCTTTTTATTGAGCTGACACGACGCGGTGGCGTCGAGACAACATGCAGCCACCTCCTGATTATCAGATAAGGTCGAAGCACCTGTGCGCGATGTAGATGATAATGATGATGCTGGTTGTGTAGACGCTACGGATTCACGCGAGCCGTCGTGGTTAACAGAGTCTGCTGCTTCCGGTATCGCAGGCGCTGGCCCAAACTCTCGCGCGACCTCACTGCCAGTCGCCTCAGCAGCACTCTCTTTCGCAGCCCTTCTGCGTGCGGCGCGTGCGAGCAGCATGGGCGAGCCTCCGTGCAGCACGACCGACACGAGGACTACCAGCGAACAGACCGCGAACAATTGTCCGCTTCCGGGCAGCCCCGCAAAGACGGGAAGCAGAATCAGCAACAGGGAGCTAAGCCCGCGCGGCCCGAACCAGGCAATCAGCAATCGCCCGCGCGTGTCCACGTTCGAGCCCAGCAGCGACAGCATATAAACGGGCGTGCGTATCAGAAGCGCGATCATTGTAAAGAGCAGCACGGGCCCGTTGATGACCGTGAACCCCGTCCAGATCAGTGAGCTTCCCAGCAGCACGAACGTAAAGAGCAGCAGCATCTCTGCTGTGACTCCGCCATATTCGACGAAGCAATCGCAAAGCTCTACGTCTAGCGCCGCAATCGTCATCCCGGCGGCAAATGCCGCCAGGAAACCGCTGCCGTGGACGGCTTCGGCGGCGGCAAACGCTGTGAAGGCCACACCCAGCGAGTAGAGCGATTCATAATCGCGCCGCACGCCCAGACGCTTTCTGATCAGGTCCAGCGCCGCCACTCCGAGCAATCCGATGAGAATGCCAGCGCCCGGGCCGAGGAGGAAAAGATTGAGAGCAAGCTTGGCAAAGCCTGCGCCGTCGAGCGTCGCACCCGGATTAAGAAAGACCATCGCGACGAGCACGACAGGCAGCAAGACGACATCGTTAAGTCCGCTTTCCAGTTGCAACCCATGACGGGCGTCCACGGGAATATCACGGCGTCGTAGCAGCCCTCGCAACAAAACTGGATCACTCGAAGCGAGCGCCGCGCCTAGAATCGCCGCCGCCGGGACAGTCAGTCCCAGCAGCCACCATCCGGCCAGCGCAATCAGCGCCGCCGTCAGCAGCGTCCCCGGCCCGAGTAATCTGAGCGCAAGCTCTGCGCGCCGCCTCACCTCCGCGATGTTGAGCGAAACGGCGTCCGTAAAGAGCACGAGCGCGAGGCTCAGGGTCGCGACCACACGCAACGCAGGAGATTCTAAAGAGACGTTGAGGACGCCTAGCCCTGCTGGGCCAAGCACCGCGCCGAGCGCCAGGAAGACTGCGACCTGTGGTAATCCGCTGCGCTCGATCAAACCTGAAAGCAGCGCCGAGACGATAATGACGACGCCCAAAATGGCGAGCGTGGCGATAAACGATTCGGCGCTAATATTCATACTTGAAGCAGACTCCATGCGCACGCGTGCTGTGACAGCAGCGACCTCAACGCGACAGTATCAGACCTCAAGCCTGTATGTCACCTATCACATCGACGCGTTCAGAGGATTTAAGGACGCAGGCTGATGTTGTAGGTCTTGATCTTGGAGTTGAGCGTGGTGGCGTTCATGCCTAGCAGTCGTGCGGCGCGTGATTGATGGCCGCTGGTCTGTTCCAACGCGCGGCGTATCAAATCCATCTCGAAGTGACGCACCTCGTCATAGAAATTTATCCCACGACCGATGTCCACGGCAGGAGCAAGGCCAGAGCCTTCGCGTGTGCTCTGCGCAGACTGCGGATCGTTGATCTCTGAGCGGAGACATTCGCGTGTGATCTCCTGTCCGGGCGCGATGACGACGGCGCGCTCGATGGCGTTCTCAAGCTCTCTGACATTGCCCGGCCATAAATAGCCTTCGAGCAGCGCCAGTACCTCGGGCGCAATCTGCTCTGAGACCTGACGGCCATTCTCTTCGTTGTACTTGCGTATAAAATGTTGGGCCAAGGGCAGTATGTCCTCGCGCCGGTCGCGCAAAGGCGGCAGCTCTATTGGCACGACGGAGAGGCGGTAATACAAGTCTTCGCGAAAGCTGCCCTGGCGGACGGCCTCTTTAAGATCGATATTGGTGGCGGCGATGATACGTACGTCGACGCGGCGCGGCGCTGTGTCGCCGAGCGGCGTAAACTCGCGCTCCTGTATCACGCGCAGCAGGCGAACCTGCGTCTCTGGCGGAATGTCGCCGATCTCGTCTAAGAATATTGAGCCCCCATCGGCCACCTCGAACAAACCCTTCTTGGCAGCGACCGCGCCAGTGAACGCGCCGCGCGTGTGGCCGAAGAGTTCTGATTCAAGAAGCTCCGAAGGGATATTGGAAGAGTTGACTGTGACAAAAGGTTTGGCGGCGCGCTGGCTTGATTCATGTATGGCCTTGGCGATCAGCTCCTTGCCCGTGCCGCTCTCACCCGTGATCAGTACGGTCGAGCGCGCGGGCGCAACCTGATCAACTAAACGAAAGACTTCCTGCATCACGTCGGAGCGTCCGACCATCGAGCCGCGATCAACGACGCGGCTCATCGCGCGCCTGAGCGTCTGCCGCTCCTCTTCTTTGCGTCGTCGCTTGATACCGGCGGCGACGGTTCTGGTGATCTGCTCGTTCTGAAAAGGTTTGCGTATGCAGCCAATCGCTCCCTTTTCCCAGGCCGCGACC
>DATLMN010000115.1:0-5985 GCA_035537255.1 Pyrinomonadaceae bacterium
CGTAGTCTTTCTGCATGGCGGGCCGGGCGGCGGATTGGTTCCGGAGTATCGCCGCGTCTTTGACCCTGCGGCCTATCGTGTCGTGCTCTTTGTTCAGAGAGGCTCTGGCCGTAGCACTCCACACGCGAGCATTGATGAGAATACAACGTGGCATCTCGTCGCGGATATGGAGAAGATACGCGAGCATCTGGGGATCGAAGGCTGGATGGTGTTCGGCGGCTCCTGGGGCAGCACGCTCGCGCTCTCGTATGCTCAGACTCACCCGGACAGGACGCGCGCTCTCTTCCTGCGCGGCATCTTCCTGTGTCGTCCGAAGGAGATCAGTTGGTTTTATCAGGAGGGCGCGAGCGCAATTTATCCGGACGTGTGGGAAGAGTACTTGAAGGTCATTCCGGAATCGGAGCGCGCGGACATGCTCGGCGCATATCATCGTCGTTTGACGAGCGAGGACGCGGCCGTGCGCTTGGAAGCGGCGCGCGCTTGGAGCATCTGGGAGGGAAGCACCTCGAAGCTCTATCCAGACCCGAAGATGATAGATCATTTCGGCGAGGATGAGTTCGCGCTCGCCTTCGCGCGGATCGAGTGCCACTATTTTATGCACAATGCTTTCTTCGATACGGATAATTACCTGATCGAGCAGGTCGGAAAAATCCGGCACATTCCAACGGTGATCGTGCAGGGTCGCTATGATGTCGTGTGTCCGATGATGAGCGCCTGGGAGCTGCATCGCGCCTGGCCGGAAGCTGAGTTTCACGTCATTCCGGATGCGGGGCATTCCGTGATGGAGCCCGGCATTACGGACGCGCTTATTGATGCGACCGACCGTTTTCGTCCGAAGACATAAGGTCTTCACTACTCGTTGTAAGATTTGTGAAAGGGGTAAAGCGCCTCGTGCGCTCCTCAAAGACCGAACGGTGAAACTTTTCAAAGCTTTCGTCTGCCTTTCTATCCGGGCGTGATCCAAGCCAATTCTTAACTGTCAGGTCTAGAAGGTTTCTATGAAACGCTGCCCGTCATGCCAGCGCACATATTTGGATGACTCGCTCAACTTCTGTCGTGATGACGGCACGTCGCTGGTGTGGGAACAATCCCCTCAATACGATTCGCCACAGGGGGCTGGAAACTCCGGCATGGTACGCGACACGGGCTCTCTGCCGACGAGGGTGTTTGGCGCAGGGCCGGCAGCAGCCGCGTACGGCGGTAGTCTTGGCCTGCTCGCTCCACAGTCCCACACCTTACCGCTTCCACCTCGCAGGCCCACGCGCAGGGCCATAGACTCTCTGGCCGTCTTACCGCTCGTCAACGACAGCGCCGACGCGGACATGGAGTACTTCAGCGACGGGGTCACGGAAAACATCATCAACTCTCTGGCCCAACTGCCCAAGCTCAGGGTTGTGCCGCGCAGCACTGTCTTTCGCTACAAGGGTTCGAACATCGACCCGCAGGAGGTGGGCCAACTCTTAGGCGTGCGCGCAGTGCTCACGGGCCGTTTCCGTCAGGTGGGTGATCGATTGATCTTCGCGATGGAACTGATCGACGTGGCGAACCATTCACAACTCTGGGGCGAGAGCTACAATCGCGAGCGCTCGGACATCTTCGCCGTTCAGGAAGAGATCGCCAAAGAGATTTCCGAAAAGCTCAGCGTCAAACTCAATCGCGCCGAGAAGAAGCGTCTTATCAAACGCTACACGGAGAATACCGAGGCTTATCATCTTTATCTCAAGGGGCGCTATTACGTGAACCGCCGCACGGGCGAATGGCTCAAGAAGGGCATAGACTATTTTCAGAAGGCGATCAAGCTTGACCCAAACTACGCGCTCGCCTATGCGGGTCTGGCCGACGCCCATGCTTTGCTCGGGTCATCCACGGGGGGACTGCCGCCCAAAGAGACGTTCCCGAAGGCGAAGGCCGCCGCGCTGAAGGCTTTAGAGATTGATAAGGCTCTCTGCGAGGCTCATACTTCGCTGGGGTTTTCCAAGCTGCTTTACGATTGGGATTTTGCCGGAGCGAGGCAGTCATTCAAGCGCGCGATTAAACTCAATCCGGGTTATGCCTCGGCGCATGACGGCTACGGTTTTTATCTGAAAGCCGCAGGCCGCCACGACGAGGCTATACACGAATGCAAGCAGGTGCAAAAACTCGATCCGCTTTCGCTCTTCGCGCACGTCAGTCTGGGTTGGGCCTACTACTTTGCGCACCGCTACACCAAGGCCATCGAGCAGGGACGCAAAGCCCTTGAGATGGACCCGCAGTTTGCTTTCGCCTACAGGAACATAGGGCTCTCCTTTATCCAGCGCGGCGAGATCGAAGATGCCATCAGCGCGCTCTCAAAGGCGCTTGAGCTATCGGGCAATGATCCGACGTACAAATCGCATCTGGGTTATGCTTATGCGATGGCCGGACGCCTGGCCGACGCAGAGCAGGTGATCAAGTGGCTGAAAAAAGTGGCGCGCAAGAAATATGTCCCGGCCTACTACTTTGCGATCATCTATCTTGGTCTGGACGTGCAGGATGAGATGTTCAAGTGGCTTGAGCGTGCCTTCGAGGAGCGCTCGGGCTTTATGGCCTTCCTGCATGTCGAGCCGATGTTCGACCATCTTCGTGAAGACCCGCGACTGGTCGATCTGGTCGAGCGCGTTGGGCTCGGTAAATAGTGTAATATCAGCTTGTTGGGCCACGCGCCCGCCGCTCCCCGGCATCACAGTGAAGACCGACGGGCGAGTTATTATTTTGACACTCGTCGTCGCGCTCGCGTAATATCAGAGGTCAGTATGAATGGACGTGTCTTAGTCCTGAACGCATCCTTCGAGCCGATCAATGTGTGTACCGAACGGCGCGCGGTCGTCATGATCTTTAAAGGCGTGGCGCGAGTCGAAGAGCACAACGGTCATATGCTTCATTCGGCGAAGCTCTCGATCCATGCGCCCGCCGTCATTCGCCTGACCGAATACATACACATTCCGTTTGAGCGGCGCTCGCTCTCGCGCAAGAATATTCTGCTGCGCGATCATTCGACCTGCCAGTATTGCGGCAAGCATTATTCGCCGTCGGAGCTGACGCTCGATCACGTTCACCCGCGCTCGCGCGGCGGCGATTCGACGTGGGATAATCTGGTCGCCTGCTGCAAGCGCTGTAATCATCGCAAGGGCAACCGCACACCGGAAGAGGCAGGGATGCATCTGCTTCGCCGCCCGCGTGGATTTTCGCTCCACGTCAACCGGCAGATCATGCGCTATCTGGGGCGCGCGGACGAAACCTGGCGCAAATATCTTTTCTACGAATCGAACACGGAAGATTAAACCGCCCGCGCTAAAGCCAAACGCGCGCGAACTTCATATTGTGCCGGATGGTTCGGCAGAAGGACTCTGATGATGAACATAATGTTATTGATCGGTATGCCGGGTGGCTGGGAATGGGTCGTCATTCTCGTTGTCATACTGCTGCTGTTCGGCGGCAGCCGTCTGCCACAGCTCGCCAAATCCATCGGCCAGAGCAAGCGCGCGTTCCGCGAGGGATTGGACGCCGACGACGAAGAGGCGCGACTGGAAGAAGCGCGTCGCCGTGAAAGACTCAATGCCGCCGAGACCAGAGATAATGCGCGCGTCGCTGCCGACGAGTACGTGAAAGACAATAAGAGATAGAAACACAAGAAGCCCCTTTCAGGGGCTAAAAATACTTTTCTACATGCTCTTACTTCATCTTGCGCCCGGCGACGAGCGTTGCTTTGACTGAGAGGGCGAAGTCCATGTCCTGCCGTTCCTCATCTATGATACGCGCGACCTCCGCCACGACACGCGCACGAGTCTCATCGTCCGGCAATGACTCAAGCCAGGACTTCAACAGAAAATCCGTAATCAGTGGCGCATTCAAAAACTCTTCGCCAGATTCATAATCGAACTCTTCGTTGCTCGTCCAGGACATGATCTTTTCCAGCCCCTCGCGCTCGGCCATCGCTTCGATTGCGCCGACCGTCGGCAGCTCTCTGATCAAGGTCTCTACTTCCGGGCTGTACTCTTCAAGCCCTGCTGTGCGTAAGGCTTCCCAGTAGACAGAAAAGAACTCTC
The DNA here is from genome assembly GCA_035537255.1 of Pyrinomonadaceae bacterium. GTDB lineage: Bacteria > Acidobacteriota > Blastocatellia > Pyrinomonadales > Pyrinomonadaceae > DASQYE01. Next base: position 4,065 of record DATLMN010000115.1, read on the forward strand.
CGAAGCTCGCCGCCGTCGCAACGCTCAGAGCGATTGTGCCTCCCGGCATTCCCACTCTCGTCATCTCAGAGATTATCTCTGGCAATCGTTCGGGCGCGACCATTGATAGATCGCCGACGACCAGATCGAATTGATCGTCCTTAAAGCCTAAGTCTTCCAATTGTGAACGTTGAAACTCCGGGTCTGCTTTGATCGCCATCGCTTTGACGCGGGCCAGCTCAAGGCATTCCTCGCTCTCGTCAATACAGACGAACGTGACATGGTCGCCCGCGCGCTCCTGCATCGCCAGAGCGTGGCCGCCCGTACCCGAGCCGACATAGAGCACGCGCCCGCCTTTTTTTGGCAGCGTGACGTGTTCGTCTACGAGCGCCGCGAAACGCTCGCCCCAGTCGGTGGCGACATACAGCTCATGCAGGAAAGCCAACTCTTTTTCTGATTTATTCGTGCTCACTCTCTATTCACCTTTTTATGGACATGGATCGTCTGCCGATGAGTCGTTGCTTGGCGCTTCCTCATCATAATACACGTGGTCGCGCAAAGGCTCTGGCAGACAAGACATCTCTTCACGAGCGCGCGGGTCGCTATGCACATAGCGATAGCCGCTGCCGTAACCGGAGCGTTTCATCAGCGGCGTAATCGCGTTGCGCAGATGCAGGGGCACAGGCTCTCGCGCAGTCTCGGCAGCATCAGCGGCTGCCGCGTGATAAGCGCGCTTGATGGCATTCGATTTCGGCGCGCGCGCCAGATACACGGTCGCCTGTGATAAGGGATAGAGCGCTTCGGGCAGGCCGATCAGGCGCGTAATGTCTGCGGCTGCCGATGCCTGAACCATCGCCTGCGGGTCTGCCATGCCGATGTCTTCTGAAGCCAGTATGCACAGACGACGCGCGATAAAGACCGGATCAGCGCCGCCCTCTATGAGACGCGCCAGCCAGTAGAGCGCAGCGTTAACGTCGGAGTTGCGCAGCGACTTAATCAATGCAGAGGCCAGATTGTAATGCTCTTCACCGCCCTTGTCGTAAGCGTAATGCGCGCGCCCCAGAGCCTCTACAATCGTCTCTGCGGAAATGCGACGAACGCCTTTAGCGTCGGGCGCGGTCGATTCGACAGCCGCTTCCAGCGCGGCGAGCGCGACGCGCGCATCGCCATTGGCCGAACGCGCAAGGCGTCCGATCATCTCGTCCGAGACTTCCGCGTGCAGGTGGGCCAACCCGCGTTCCTCTTCTTTGAGCGCGCGCCTTAAAATAGTCTCCACGTCTTCGCTCGTCAGAGGATTAAGGGTGAGCACACGACTGCGCGAGAGCAGCGCGCCCGTCACTTCAAAAGAAGGATTCTCTGTCGTCGCTCCAATGAGCGTGACCGTGCCGTCTTCGACCGCCGGAAGCAGAGCATCCTGCTGCGCCTTGTTGAAGCGATGAATCTCGTCTATGAAAAGGATTGTGCGATGGCCTTCGCGGCGTGACTCGCGCGCTTCGCTGATGGCTGCGCGCGCATCCTTGACGCCAGAGAAGACAGCGGAGAGGGGAATAAATCGCGCGCCGCTTTTTTCCGCGAGCAGTCGCGCGAGCGTAGTCTTTCCAGTGCCGGGCGCGCCCCACAGAATGAGCGAGGGCAGCATGGCAGCGCCCTCTATCAGGCGACGCAGCACGCGGCCTTCGCCGACCAAGTGCGTCTGGCCGACGAACTCGTCCAGCGTGCGCGGGCGCATACGCTCGGCCAGCGGTGCTCTTGTACTTATCTCACCGGAAAGCTCTTCGGTCTCCGGCTCATTAAAAAGCGTCTTTGCGGTACGGGGCGGCATAAAGCAAAATTTAATCGGCGGCCCTGTGGCTTACTTCGGCCCGAAAAGGGCTTGGAGCGAGCGAAGGCGAGCCGCTTTAGTAACCTTTATTGATGAACAATTATCTGAACGAGCTTAACA
>DATLMN010000116.1:0-35328 GCA_035537255.1 Pyrinomonadaceae bacterium
TGGCGGCTCGACTCGCGGGCACTTCTAAAGCTAAGTATTTGATTAACTGATTGAGCTGGCGATTAGTCAGCTTACTGTTTTTAACTAAACGCTTGGGCACTGGAACAGCCTAATTTCATTTAGCTGTTCTATACAAGCTCCTAATTTTAAAGAAGCCGATTAAAAGTTCTTAAGTTTACCGCGAGGATATAAATGCCATAGCTGTAGGCATCGCCAGCGCCGCTAAACACAGGCGATTATATTGCGAGGGGCTTTACTTTTATCGTCGCCGACGACCCTGACGCTCGCGCAGCAGATTGTATCTCAACATCTTTGCATCAAGGCTCTTCTTCAGCTTGCGCCTGTCCTCTTCAGTTTCACACTGCTCAAGCTCCTGCCTGAGACTGTGCGCATCTTTGAGGAGCTGCATCTCTTCTGGTATCACGCCCGCGTTCTTCATGACGGAATGACCTGCACGAAAATCCTCAGGCGTCGCGAAGTACGCGCTCAGATCGACGGGCTTGCCCGTTCCTTCCAGATCGTCGAACTCGCCTTCAGCCATCGCCTCGCGAATCATCTGCTCGACCAGCTTTTCGAGTGACATATGATTTCCCTCCCCTTGGAGCTTAAAACAATTGCGCAACCGCCTGCTCTACACACTCTCTTCCGTAGAGAGAGTTATTACCTGATTCATACGCACGGGTTGCCCCAAAATGTTTCGGACGTTTATAGTGTGACGGCCCGAATCAAACTCTATTCTTAATCAAACGGAATGCGAAAACAGAAGAGTGAAATAAAACTGTCCCACGCGCAAGCGCAGTCCCTGATGGTCGCCGCTCAAGGACTGGATAAGAGACAGCGCCGCGCGGCATCTAAGGATGATGTGCTGGCCGCCATCAGGCGTATGAGCGCGCTTCAGATAGATACCATTCACGTCGTCGCGCGCAGTCCTTATCTGGTGCTGTGGAGTCGGCTGGGAGATTACGAGCCGCGCTGGCTGGACGAGCTGCTGGCGGAGGGCGCGATCTTTGAATACTGGTCGCACGAAGCCTGCTTTTTGCCCGTGGAGGATTATCCGCTCTACCGTCACAGGATGATTGCGCCGCACAGTATGGGCTGGAAGTACTCGCACGAATGGATCAAGCAGCATCGTCGCGAGGTTGACCGACTGCTTGCGCTCATACGCGAGCGTGGGCCTGTGCGCTCGACAGATTTTGTGCGCACCGACGGTAAGCGCGGAGGCTGGTGGGAATGGAAGCCTGAGAAGCGCGCGCTTGAGATGCTCTTTACCGCCGGCGAATTGATGATCGCGCGCCGCGACAAGTTTCAGCGCATATACGACCTGCGCGAGCGCGTGCTGCCCTCATGGGATGATGCCCGCCTGCCCTCGCGCGAGGAGACTGATAGAACCCTCGCCCTCAAGGCCGTGTGCGCTCTGGGCATCGCTCGCTCTGCTTGGGTCGGCGATTATTTTCGCAGCGATAAGAGGAGTACCGCCGAGACTGTTCGTGCTTTGGCCGACGAGGGACTTTTACTTCAGTTGCAAGTCGAGGGCTGGGACGATGTGGCTTACGCTCACACGGACAATCTGAAGCTGATCGAGCAAACCTGTGCGGGTAAGATTGTGCCCACGCTGACGACTCTGCTCTCGCCCTTTGACCCGCTCGTATGGGACAGACTGAGGGCGCGCGCCGTGTTCGGTTTCGATTACAAGCTCGAATGCTATACGCCCGCACCCAAAAGACAGTACGGCTATTTTACGCTGCCCATCCTCAGGCGCGGCTCGCTCATAGGGCGTCTGGACGCCAAAGCTCATCGACAGGAGAAACGCTTTGAGGTTCGTGCGCTCTATCTTGAGCCGGGCGTGGCGGTAAGTGATGAAATGGCTTTAGACATTGCGGGGGCTCTGCTCGAATGTGGCCGCTGGCATCAGACTCCTGAAGTCGTCGTGACGCGCACGAGTCCAAACAAACTTTTGCCACAGCTTCGGCGAGCGATTGCCGCGCTCTGATTAGTTTGGAATAAAAAAGGAATTAACAGGGATGGACAGAGATTGTCAGGATAAAAAACAAGAAAGCATGAAGCTTTATATCTGAAATTCAAAAGCTCAACTCATCTTGCCTAAGCATTGCTTTTATCCTGCTTATCCTGTCCATCCTGTTTGAATCTAACTGTGGAAAAAGACTCTCGCAAGACAAAAAAAAATAAATGGGCTGCTGGCATCCTGAGAGACTCCCCCAAGCCTCGAACAGGCACGTTGACCAGCAGCCACATCTATTTTTAAAAGCTCTTCGACCGCTTTCGCCTGCGCCGACCCCGTTCCCCCGAAAGGGCCGCCGCCTGCTTTTCAAAGTGAGAGAACGCCTCCCCCAAAGCCTTCACTCACTGCCGTCTTAAAGAGCCTGACCCGATTACCCCTCAATGGTACCCTTCTTCTTTTGTCGGGTTCACATAAGAGCAATGACCGTGCCAGTCCACTCCGGATCAAACCGCGATGCCGCCCGCCGGATGATTCCACAAATAAACACGTGCTCTCATTGAGCTGCGTAGCATCAAGCGAGTCAGCAAGGCTCTCGCACGCAGCCGCCACGATGAACCTTTTTCGTACTCAGTCGATGTACGACTGAACGACAATCATCCGTCACTCATTCTATGAAGCGAGGTCTCAGGAGAGATCGAGGCGGTTGGCCTAAGCGCCCACGCTCGTCACACTGTAATCGTCCAGCAGGTATTGCGGGACGCTCTTTGCTTCCGCAGCGTGGCAGGTGTTGTAGCTTTGAAAATCCGACATTACGTTTCTGACTCGCGCTTCGTAGACCGTCTCTGCCGTATCGCCTTCGCCCGCCGCGAATCTGACACGCCAAGACTTTTCGCCCATGCGTGTGCAATCAAGCTGGCGCAAAGCGTCCAGACTCTCAATGCGCGCTTCCGTACGGACAAAGTATTCGGCGGCCTGCGCCGGGTAAGAATAGCAGGCACGCCCCCTGTATTTATCCAGCACGACGCGGCGCGCTTCGTACTCCGCGATGACTTGGCGGCTCATCTCCAAGGTCATGTGCGCGTAAAAGAGGCCGTGCGGAAAACAGACCAGATTGGCCGCGAAACGGTCTCCGCCGACGTGAGAGGATTGCCAGACGGACGTATCCTGCGCGCTTAAGGATTTATAGAGAGGATAGCCGAACTTGGCGCAGCATTTATCACGCTTGCCGTGCGTGCAGATCAGATAGAGCGGGCGCTCTCGAATGACACCAGCGGATAGAGCTTCGATGCCGCTACCGCGTGCGATTACCGCCAGATCAATACTGCGCAGCTCCTCATAACCTTTGATTCTGAGCTGTATGATTGAGGGGTCGCGTTCGCGGCAACGCACGACGAAGACGTGGAACTCGCCGCTGCGGCCAAGGCGGTCGCGCTTGATAAAGAGCAGCCGCGAGCGAGGGATGCTTTTGAGGAAGCGATTCAAATGCGACTTGACCGCCGGTGAGAGGTGGCTGTCCTGAAACGCTTTCGACGCCCACCAGAAAGGATATTCGACGAGCAGCCACACGTCGCCGACAGAGGCCGTGCCGTAAGTTTTTTCGGCAAACCCTCTGGACAATTCGGAGCAATAGAAAAACGGCGGGCTCGTCATGGTCATGGCCCATCCTGAATCGCCAGCAGCCCTTGAAGCACAAGTTCGCCCAGGAATACGCGCACCGTCCGCTCGTCCAATTTCCCTTCAGCCGCTTCGCACAATTCCTTGACAGAGCAGACGCGCCGCTCGTTTAGAGGACGCAGGACGAGCAGAGCCTCTGCGGCGAAACGCCAGCGCTTACCCAGACATGAAAATTCCAGTTGGCCGTTCGCATCGGCGTCAGCGTTTAGCTCAAGTGGGCGCGGCGCTGTCAATCGCACGACGGCGTCCGGCGCGGGCGGAAGCGTCTCGGGCGTCGCGCTCCAAGGCAAACTAAGCGCCGGGCGCGCAGAAGCATTCGCATCCTGATCCTGAAAGAATCGTTCGAGCAGCTCAGGCGCGCTCCACTCTTCCATTAACGCCGCGCGCAGGCGCTGCATGTGCGCCTCACGCTCCGCTTGAGACGCAAAGCGCGGCAAGTCCATACGAAGGTGCTCGCTCGCACGCAGGCGCTCTCCCACCCAGCGCAGCAGATCAAGCCCTGTCCTATTATGGATGCCGACGGTGAGGTGCAGCGTGGGCTCGTTCAAAGGCAGGGCCACGTGCCACCACCCGCGCGGAATATAGAGCAGGTCTCCGTCCGTAAGAGTCTCTTCCCAAACGGGCGGCGTGCCCGCCGCAGGTTTTTGCGCCCGCTCCACATCGCGCACGAGCGGAAAGGGGCGAGTCATGCCGTAGATGCTCCAACGCTTGCGCCCGGCCACCTGTAGAATAAAGACATCATGGTCGTCCCAGTGCAGGTCGAAGCCGCGCGAGGTGCGCCAACCGGCGTAAGCGTTGATCTGCACATGTTCTCTGAAGGCCAGCTCTAACTTTTGGGCCAACTCTTCAAGCGGCGCGTGGAGTTCGTCCACGGCGTCAAGGACGAGCGTCGCTCCGCGACGAAGCTGTGCGTTGAGTTCTGCGGGAAGGAGGCGCGGAATGGAAATCTTTTGCCGCCCGGCCTGAACATGACGAAGATATTTTGAGGAAGGCAGGCTCTGGCCGTTCTCTGTGAGGCGCAGGCGCGGGAAATCCAGACGATGACGACCCAGAATCTCGTTCAAACGATCCCAGGGCAACAGTTCAGAGAACCTGCCCGGCCTGCCCCTTACATGCTTAAAGGAGCGTCCCCAGGAGGATTTGAGGAAGTCCTCCACAGGGCATGGCTCCAAAAGTTTCGCCAGGTAATCGAAGGCCATGCCCTCCATCAGGGGTTCGCCTCCGCGCCTTATGTGGCGTCCGAGCCGTCCGCGTCGCCGCCGATGCCCCCGGCGTCCGACCCATCACTGTCCGTCGACACGCTGTCCGAGCCGTCGCCGTCCGTGCCGTCCGTCCCGTCACCGTCCGCAGCATCAGAGCCGTCCGTATCCGATTCATCAGTGCCGTCACTATCGGTCGCGTCCGATGTGTCCGCGAGGTCAGTATCGGTATCCGTCCCGTCGCCCTTTTGTGCCTGCAATTTCTCTGCGCCGCCGTCCCCTATCGGATCAACCGATAATAAAAGTCCGGATCGCTCGGCCTCTTGTTCCTCACCTCTCACGGTATTGTCCTGTTCTGACATGCTATCTCCTCCTGATTCGGAAAGTGTTTGGATGGCCGTAAGCTTATTACGGGATGAGAAGAACGGCAAGGAAGAAGCGAAGGGATGAAGGCGGAACGAAGGGATGAAGGATGAGGGATGAAAGGGATTGAGTGAATACGACAATCAACAGTTCACTCTGATCTTCATCCCTCATCCCTCCGCCCTCATCCCTATTGTTGTTGTTGTGTTGGACGCCACAGCGCAGCGATGGTCAGTCCCGCGCCGAGCAGGATCGCCGTCGTCATCAATGGATGGAGCGATGCTTTTGTATAGAGGCTGGTCTCGGCGACGTAGGCGTGGCCGCCTCCGCGCTCTTCCAGCTCGCCAGAAGGATGATCTAGCCCGTTGTCTCCGCGCGGGCGCGGAGGCTCGTTGCTCTTTTGCATGTCCGTCATCGTCCACTCCATGACTTTGTCCGTCAGGCGCGGCGCGTATTTTTCCGTCATGGAGATCGCTTTGCCGCCGCCGCCCGCGAACACGTCGCGCTCAGGATGTTCTGCGCAATGGAGTATGGCTTCCGCGACGACTTCCGGAGCATAGACGGGTGGCGGAACGGTCGGCTCCGTCTCCATGTAGTTTTTAGCGTGATGCGGATAGGGCGTATCAATCGCGCCCGGCTTTATCAACGTGACGGAGACGGGCGCGCCGTCTGCTTCCAGCTCCATGCGCAACGCGTCCGTAAATCCCTTCACAGCGTGCTTCGATGCGCTGTACATTCCCTGAATCGGAATCGCCCTGTCAGAGAGCGTGCTGCCAATGTTGATGATCGCGCCGCCGCGCCCGCGTAGGTGACGTGCAGCGGCCAATGAGCCGTAGACGACGCCCCAGAAATTTGTCTCGAAAAGACGGCGCAGGTCTGCCGTCTCAATCTCCAAGAGCTTTCCGTAGATCGAGACGCCGGCGTTGTTGACCCACGTGTCGAATCCGCCGAAGCGATGCAGCGCCGCGTCCGCAATGCGCTGCACGTCCTCTTCGCGCCCGACATCGGCGACGACAGAGATGGCTTCGCCGCCCGCAGCCTTGATCTCATCCGTTAATTGTTTGAGCGCCTCTTCACTGCGCGCTGCCAGGACAAGGCGTGCGCCGCGCCGCGCGGCCATGCGCGCCGTCACAAGTCCGATGCCGCTCGAAGCTCCCGTGATGACAATCGTCTGCTCGTCCAGTTTCCTGAGTCGTCTAAGCATGGTTGTATCTTCCCCTTGTGTGATCGAAGGTCTGTTCTTAATTTTTTTGAGCGAGGGCCTGTCAGGCGTAACGTCGATGATCGACCATCAGGCAGCGATCCTGCACGACTTTGATTCCGGCACGCGCCAGGGCTTCGGCGGCCCTGTCGTTGCGTATCCCCGATTGAAACCAGACCGCCGCAGGTTTTTTGGCGAGCATGTCTTCCAGATGCGCGTCGATGTCTTCGGCGCGGCGAAAGACATCGACGAGGTCTATCTCTCCGGGTATCTCCGTCAATTTGTGATAAGCCTTTTGTCCGAGGATGTGAGTCGCGTCCGGATGATGAACAGGCACGGGCACGACCTCAAGGCCAGCCGAATGCAGATACTGCGGCACATAGAAAGCGGGCTTATACGGATAGCCTTCAGTCCTCATGCCGAGGACGGCGACGCGCCGTGTGTGTTTGAGAAGTTGCTTGACCCCGTCTTCGCTCTTGATGAGATTACTCTTCCAACGTCCGTCGTCAGTCGAAGCCGTAGATGCGCTCATCCGTCCTCCTCCTCCCATTTTAGAAATGGGGTTTGAGAGTGAGCGCACGCGCCTTGAATCAAATTCTAAAATTTAGACCGTGCGCTCACTTCTGTTAAAGCTTATGAAGCTTAACCGTCCTTTTATCTACCTTCAGAACTTGTCGCCCTCTTGTCTGGCGCTCTGGTTCTGATCGGGTTTATTACCCTGCGGATTGCTGTTCTTCATCTCCTGATTGTGTGCGCCTTTCCGGGTTTGGCCTGTGATCTGATCCGACTGCGGGCCTCCCCTCTGCGCTTTCACGTCTTCCTGTGGCCCGGTTCCTTCGGCCTGCGCTCCGGCGGCTGCGCCAAAGCTCTTGTCCTGATTCGCATTCTTTTCATCGGCCATCTCGATTATTCCTCCCCCTTATGTCCAATTAACGAACGTCCGCGCCATAGATTCGTACGTGTACGAAACCACTGCGCGCCATTTGCCCAGCAGTTTTATGCACAAGTTTGTGTTTTGGTGTCCTTGCGCTTCAGAGAAGCAATCGCGATGCCAGATTGAGGCGCATGTGCATCAAAGTCCGGGTTTGTGGCGCGAGGGCGCGAGATAAGCTATTCTTTTTATTTGATGGCGCGACGGAAGACCTGTGGTCAGATAAGAATATGAACGCTCAACTGGAAGAGCCCTTGGCAACGGCTTCGCAACAGGACGATTATAAGTACTGGGCATTTATCAGCTACAGCCATCAGGATGAAGCTTGGGCCAGGTGGCTGCACAAATCTTTAGAGACCTACAAAGTTCCCAGAAAGCTGGTCGGACGCCCTTTAGAAATAGGCACGGAAACCGGCACGGTGCCGCGCCGCATCTTTCCCATCTTTCGTGACCGCGAAGAGTTGCCCGGCGCTGCCGACCTCGGCGGAAAACTCAAAAACGCTTTACGCCAATCACGCTATCTGATCGTCATCTGCTCGCCCAAGTCTGCCGTCTCGCAGTGGGTCAACGAAGAGATCAAGACATACAAGGCGCTCGGGCGCGAAGACCGCGTGCTCTGCCTGATCGTCGACGGCGAGCCCTACGCCAGCGAGAAACCGGAGAGCGGCCTCCTTGAATGTTTTCCTTCAGCCGTGCGTTATCGCGTCGACGAGGCGGGCGAGCTGACCACGGAGAAAACAGAGCCCATCGCGGCCGACGCGCGCAAGGGCAAGGACGGGCGCGTCAACGCCAAGTTCAAACTTCTTGCGGGCATACTCGGTGTCGGATACGACGAGCTGAAGCAGAGGGAAAAGAGGCGCAGGGCTTTGCAGCAGTTGCGCCTGGCGAGCGGCATAGGCGCGCTCATTCTTCTAGCCGTCCTCACTTATTTGGCCGTCGCAGACAAAGGCTTGAACGTGCCCGGCGGCGAGAGCATACGGACAATGCTTGATCGCCATAACGCTTCGCTGCTGCGTCCAGTAAAGAGCGAGGCGGAGATTCGCACCCACGCGGTCACGCTGCGAAAGAGCTTGCTCGAAGCGCTCTTGCGCGGCCAGACTCCCGAAGGCTGGATCGCTTCGAGCCTGAGACCAAAAGTCAAAAAAGAGTTCGAGCTTTGGAGTCATTCGCAGGCGCTGAGCGCCGCCTTCGGCACGCCTGATCGCGCGCTGGAAGACCAGATACGTAAATTCGTCGTCGGTCTCGAAGCGCCTTTCGCGCCCGGCCTTGCCATTGAAAAGGACGGCATCAAATACGGATGGATTTCGCATCCCAACGAGACGCACACGCAGGCAGAACCGGCGCTCTGGACGGCCATCGCGCTCTCTAAAGCCCTGGGCCGTCCCGGTCTTCTCACAGCGGAGCAGCGCGAGCGCGCCGAGCGTCAGATGGCTTACACGCAGGAGGTCTTAAAGCTTTACCATCCGCTTGAGACGGCAGCGCCGGACGGATGGAATATGTTTCCCAGACAGAAAGACCTCTCGCTTCACAATACCTATACGACGGCGCTCGCGCTGCTTGCGCTCCTGGAGATGCGCGCAGCGGGCGTCGGTTGGGAAGGATCAGCGGAGCGTCGCGATGCGCTGCTTAATGAGACTGCCGAGTGGCTGATCAATGATTACATAGACGACTCTGATCCGCCGGGATGGAAAGCATCGGGCGAAACCACAAACGAGCCCATCGACGGCCTGACGCTGCAAATCTATTCGGAGCTACTGCGCGCGGAAGTGGAGGCGGGCATCAATCTTTCCGCGACTGACAAAGGAAAGAAGATCATCGAACAGATGCCGCGTTATCTGGCCTCGACCGCCGCGCGGCCTTTGACCTTTCCGGTCGCCAGCGGCGAGTTCGCAGCCCCCATCATAGACCGCGACGGCAAGGACTCTATGGATCGCGAGGCGGTCGGATTCCTCTGGTATCCCTGGGCCATCAACGCCTGCGTGCGCTGGCTTGATCGCGCGGAGCGTCAGGGTGCTCCGATGGAAGAGCGCGTCCGTGTCAGGCGTGCGCTGGGCCATTTAGTAGTCGGTCTGGGCGATGAGGCCGTCAAGAAAGCGAGCGAGGAATGGACGTTTCAGGATGCAGAGACTCTGTACGGCATGGCGGCCATTCCTCCGCCCGGTTAGCATGAAAGCTTAAGGGACGGCGCATAGCCCTTGATGCTTGTCTGTACGCGCAGCCCTTGATGCTCAGGTGTAGTTGAGGACAAAACAAAATTGAAATATAAGCCACGGCCTCTTGCTACAGAAGGCGTCGCTCTTCCCACAGAGATCATAGAGCTGACAGAGCAGTTGGCCCGCAACACGCATGAGAACTGGTCGCGCCAGCGCCTGGCGGAAGGCTGGCGCTACGGCCCCGTGCGCAATGATGCGCGCAAAGAGCATCCGGGCTTAGTGCCCTACGAAAATCTGTCCGAGTCTGAAAAGCAGTACGACCGCACGACGGCGCTTGAGACGCTCAAAGCGATTATGGCGCTCGGCTACAGGCTCGAAGCTCCGTCCGATGCGGCCACGGAGGTCATAGAACTTTTACGCTCGACGGATAATGACCTCAACGCTCTGCGTGCGACTCTGGACAATCTGGACACGCTCGATCTTTCGTCACTGTTTACGCTCTGGCAGTCTCACGTTCCGGATCAGTGGGCCAGCACGCCGGAGATTTATATCAGCCTCGGCGACAGCATACTCAAATCCGGCGAGCCGCTCCTCGCGCATGATGTGCTGATGGAAGGCTTGAAGCATTGGCCCGCGAATGTGCGTCTGCGACAGTTGCAGGCGCTGGCACTGGCGCGAAGCGGCGCGACCCCGAAGGCCAACACCATTCTACGCGAGCTTCATAAAGAAGGGCACAGGGACGAAGAGACCCTGGGGCTGCTCGCGCGCACGCACAAGGATTTATGGGCCCAATCGGCGGACGCTGCGGAAAAGAATGCTCAACTGCGTCAGGCTTACGAAGTTTACACGGAGGCTTACCGCCTGAGCGGCGGTTACTGGACAGGGATCAACGCCGCGACGATGGCCCTGCTGCTGGGCCAAACTGAGCAGGCCACAAGTCTTGCGCGAGAGGTGCGCGCCGCCTGCCTCGCGGAGATGGAGAAGACGGAGCAGTCCGGCGCAAATTCCTACTGGCAGCTGGCGACGCTCGGCGAAGCGGCGCTGATCCTGGGCCAATGGCCGGAGGCCAGGGATTGGTACGCGCGTGCCTCTGCTGTCGGTCGCGGGCGTTTCGCCGAGCTGAACTCTACGCGTCGCAATGCGCGGCTCATCATCGACGCTTTAGGCATAGAGCGCGAGCCCTTCGAGCAGTACTTTCAGATTCCGAGCGTCGTCGTCTTCGCAGGCCACATGATAGACCGTCCGGAGCGAGCCTCTCCGCGCTTTCCTCCACAGCTTGAACGTCGCGTACAGGAGGCGCTCACTGAACGTCTTAAACGATTGAACGTTGGCGTAGGCTATGCGTCGGCGGCCTGCGGCTCGGACATCATGTTTCTTGAGACGCTCATAGAGATGGGAGGCGAGGCGCATGTCGTGCTGCCCTACAATCAGAAACAGTTTGTCGAAGACAGCGTGATGATCGTACCGGAGACGGAGTGGAGCGCGCGCTTTGAGCGTGTGCTGCAACGCGCGGCCGATGTGCTCGTAGCCTCTGAGCAGCGTATGGAGGGGGGCGTGCCTTTTGAATACACAAACCTGCTGCTGCACGGGCTGGCAAGTATTCGCGCAGACCAGTTGGAGACGGAGATGATTCCGCTCGTCGTGTGGGATGGTCGCGAGGGCGACGGGCCTGGCGGCACGGCGAGCATCGTCAAACACTGGCGCGAGATGGGCCACACCGTAGAGGTCATTGATCTGGCGCAGATTCTTCGTGAAGAGTGCCCGGAAATAAACATTGGCCCAACCGCGACGACTCATACTCAATCGCAGGCAGAAGAGATTGAGGTCGTGCCGGAATTCGCGACGGAGATGATCGCCATTCTTTTCGCCGACGCCGTCAACTTTAGTCGTTTGACGGAGGATGAGCTGCCGCGTTTTGTCCGCCACTTTCTGGGAGCAATCGGTGAATTGGCGACGCACTCACAGCACGCGCCCGTGATGAAGAACACCTGGGGCGACGGTCTCTATTTCGTTTTTCATAGTGTGCGCGACGCTGGCCGCTTCGCCCTGGAGCTGTGTGATCGCGTGGGCAGCACGGACTGGACTGAGAAGGGTCTGCCGAAGGATTTGAATCTGCGTATCGCTCTGCACGCAGGGCCTGTCTATTCGTGCATCGATCCGGTCACGCGCCAGCCCAACTACATAGGCACGCACGTGAGCCGCGCCGCGCGCATCGAGCCCATCACGCCGCCCGGTCAGGTCTACGCGAGCCAGGCATTCGCCGCCCTCGCCTCCGCTCAACACGTGACGGAGTTTACCTGTGACTACGTCGGCCAGACCCCGCTCGCCAAAGGCTACGGCATCTTCCCGACCTATCATGTGCGCCCGCGCGCTTCATAAGATATTAAAGGCGAGCGTGATTTACCCCGACACTTACGTCATGTGTTTCGCCGTGCTCACAAAACTCATCAGCCTCTCGCCTGTGAACATTTACTTTACTCTGCTTTGGTAGTATAAGGCTTTCACCTGACGCCTCTTCTCACAGCATTCCCGTTTCAAATAATTAAGAGATGTTAGGAACGACCAGCGGAAACGGTTTTCTGTATCGCTTGCGTCCCGGCCTGCCGAGCCGGTGGTTTCTCAGGCTCGGGCAGAGTGAGCTTTGCTAAACCACAATCTTTCACGTATCGCCTCAAAAAAAGGAGAAAAGAGATGGCAACCTTATCCTGGGTGAATAATAGCCAGCAGTTGGTTAAATGGTTGGTAATTCTGAATGGACAATTACAGGGCAACGGGCTTGATCCGGGGCAAAGCTACCAGATGGACAGCGCAGGCGTGACATGGGCTGGCTGGTCGCTTTCAGGTTTCTCAGGGTACACCTTCACACAGACTCCAACGCCTTCAGGCTTCGCGGGTGTGTTCTATGCGACCGAAGCCTTCTCTGAAGGTGAAGATTTTTCGAGCCTCCTGAAGGAGACGCCCGGCTCGTCCGGTGATTAATCGAGCCGCCTTCTGAATTGTCAGGAAGGAAGACCGTAGCAATCGAAGGGGCAGGATGAAAGTCTTGCCCCTTCAGTATTTCGACTCTTAAATTTCTGCCCGGACAGCTTTCTCTCAGTTTCCCTCGTTCAAATACTGCTCCGCCGTGCCCATCCCCGGCTTAATCCCGTTCTATACAACTATTTTTGCCGCCCCACATCTAAATCTTTGCCGCTAAAAAGAGTGAGGTAATAAGCGGTGAAGAACTATGTCACACACGGAAAACGAACAGAGCAATAGTAGTACAGGACAGCGCTTTTTAGTCCAACTGCCTGTGCAGGCCGAATGGCTTGAAGAGAAGACGGGCAGGCGTGTCGTCGCCGCAGGGACGACGGAGAACGTCGGCCCGGAAGGCGCGATGGTCACTTTCGAGCAGCTTCCTGCGGTCGGCAGCCGCATACGATTGAGCGTGCCGGGCGCGCGCGGCTCTCATCTGGAAACGGTCGCGGAGGTCGTTAGATTAGTCCGCGATTTGCGCCAGCCCCTGGCCTCTCTTTCGATCATCAAGGCGAAAAAAGAGTGGCGCGCAGTGGTCTGGGAGCGGGCCAGAAAAGCGGAGCAGAAGGACGAAGAATAAAGGATGAAGGCGGAAGGATGAAAGGAATGCTGATAACTTGAATCTTTTCTTCTTCAGCCTTCATCCTTCCGCCTTCCGCCTTCTACTCTTCCTTGCTCTTCTCGCTCGGATAGTGCATTATAACTAATGATTACTCCTTCTCTCGCGCATCAACGGTGATGCGCCCCGTGCCTCGATCACTTTGGCGGCGGCGTTTGGATAGTTCGAGAGCAGGCTGATTTTCAACTTTAGAAGCCGCTCCGCAAAAAGAGCACCCGAACGCGAGCCTTCGCTGCCACCGTTACACCGAAGCGATCTTGCCCAAGAAGCTTCTTGTTATTCCTCCTATAGAGGAGAGGCACACATCTATGTCTATGAAACTTTACGTCGGCAATCTCTCGTTCCAGACTTCGAGCGAAGACTTGCAGGAGCTGTTTTCGCAGGCCGGAACGGTCGAATCCGCCTCGGTCGTCGAAGATCGCGAGACGGGTCGCTCACGCGGCTTCGGATTCGTCGAGATGGCTTCCAATGAAGAAGGGCAAAAGGCCATCGAGCAGTTCAACGGCAAGGAGCTGAACGGTCGCAACCTGAACGTCAACGAGGCACGTCCGCGTGAGGATCGCGGCGGTCGCGGCGGCGGCGGTGGCCGTGGCGGCGGTGGTGGTCGCGGAGGTTACGGCGGGGGTCGCGGCGGCGGCGGACGCGGTAGAGACTTTGGCGGCGGTGGTGGTGGCGGCGGTGATCGCTCGCCACGCTGGTAAAGGGCGGCTCAAGTCCGTTTGAGACTTCCAGGCCGCCAGGCCGAGCGGCCCAAAGAAGTAGATGCCCCCGGCGACCTAGATTTCACAGAAGCCGGGGGCGTCCGGTTTTTTGAAAGCATCAAAAGCGCCTTAAGGCTCGCAGCAGCAGCAATCACCGGCGCAAAGCGTAAGCGAGAAACCTTATGGGCTTAAGACGAAACTGATTCGGCCTTTTCAGCTTCTCGACCATTTTTATCACTGGAGAAATTTAGTTTGTCAAAAGAAGACCTGATTCCGGCGGAGGGCATTGTGGTTGATAAGCTGCCCAATGCTTTTTTCAAAGTGCGTCTGGACGGAAGCGACCATGTTGTCATGGCCCAAATCTCCGGCAAGATGCGTAAAAACTATATACGCATCCTCGCGGGCGACCGCGTGAGCGTCGAATTATCCCCGTATGATCTAACAAAGGGACGTATCACTTATAGATACAAATAGACGGCCACAGGACGGGCTCTCTCAAGCTTGCTTTACTGACCCGTCCTGTTTCGATCAAGAATTCCGTCTTCAAAAGCTAAAGGAGCGTCGAGGTGCAGATTGTGTTAGAAAAAGAAAGAATTATGGAAAAACAGCCTCTTGCAGAAAAGCAGACCTTTGCCGTCGGCGACCGCGTCGAGAAAGTCTGCGAGGTATGCGGCGAAGAGCGCGGCCACGTCGTCGCCTCTATCAATAAACGCGGCATGATCTCGCGCGTCAGTTGCCCCAAGTGCGGAACGCGCAGCACCTACAAGACGAAGGGCGGCGCGACTTCCTTGCGCTCGACGGCGAAATCGGGAGCGCCCTATGACCGCACGCGCACCTATCGCGCAGGCCAGACGATGCTGCATCCCGTCTACGGCATGGGCGAGGTCACGGCCGTCATCGAGCCGATGAAGATCGACGTGCTCTTTTCAGATCGTATGCGTAGGCTGATTCACTCGCGTGCTCAAGCGTAAAATAGCCAGCGCCCGCGCCCGGCGAAAGCTCAGGCGAGCACTACCCGTATGGGCGCGTGCCGGTCAGATTCTGACTTTTCGCGCAGAATTGATGCCGGGGCGCGACTCATCTGAGCGCACCTACACGGTCTGGCGTATGCTTTCGAGCGGACGAGTCGAGTTGGTCGGCATGGCCGGGCAACATACGGAGTCCGAGTTTGAGCCGTCAAGATAAGAGCGAATAGAGCGCACCCTTTTTATTCCACGAACCGGTTTTGAAAGACGAGGTGTGAGGTTTGTCGTCGAAAACAATTGATCTCAGAGAGCGCGGCATCTATAAGTTTCCGGACGGAGAAGAATTTGTGGCGAGCGTCGCACGCGGCGGCGGCTTTGCGCTCTACGACCTGCAAGTCTGGAAGCGCTACGGCGTCCCCGATTACGAGATTGACGCTAAAGGTCACATGACACACGTCGGCCAATCCACCCACTGGAATGTCGAAGATTTGACAGACACCGGCCGCACGGCTGATTAAGACCACCGGGCATTCCCTCATCGTCGTCGCCCGGTGTATAATGCTCTTTAAAAGAAGAGCATTTTCTGCCCCCTTCCGAAGCCTTCATTTTCCCCTTTTATTTCAGCCCCGTTCCCGCTTGCAGCCATTTCAGACGAAACTGTGAGCGGGCTTTGAGCGTATGATTTTCGAGGGCGATTTTCTTTATCGAACCCGTAGCCGATTTGGCTTTTTTAAAGCATCTAAGAATCATGTTCCGTGGGAAACTAAAAATCCTGACACTCGCGCTTATGCTGCTGATGTCTGTGGCATCCACGGCATTGGCCCAGGGCACAAGGGCTAAGTCCAAACCCGCTCAGAAAGCAGCGCCAAAACCGTCCGGCGAAACCCTCATTGTCTCGCGCGCCGATGGCACTGCGATGGCCGACAACTCCGCCGGGCTCACAGGCACTCAGGATGAGCTGACCCGTGCGACAGAAGTCTACAAATCGAGCTTAAGAGACCTGCTCGTCCTGCGCGAGCGCAGGGTCACGGAAGCGGCCGAGCAGTTGGAGAAGTTAAGAGAGCTTTACAAGGACGGCATCATCTCGCGCCGCGAGTTTGAAGAGACGGAGAAAGCGCTCACAGAACTCAAAGGACAGGTCGCAGAGGTACAACAGAAGATCATTGCCGCCGACCAGATGCTGGCCGAAGCTCTGCTGGAATCCGAGGCCGCCAACGCGCCGCTGGCCGTGTCTTCTGCGCCGATGGCCGGGAACACTTCCGTGAAAAGAGTCGCCTACATACGCTTCGCAGGCTCAGGCAACT
The DNA here is from genome assembly GCA_035537255.1 of Pyrinomonadaceae bacterium. GTDB lineage: Bacteria > Acidobacteriota > Blastocatellia > Pyrinomonadales > Pyrinomonadaceae > DASQYE01. The sequence continues at coordinate 16,086 of DATLMN010000116.1, forward strand.
GGTCGCTCTCCGAAGCGGCAAAGATAGAGGGTTTCTTCTACTCGCGCACGGGTCGTCACCTGCCCGTCAGCGCCTACGGGCAATCAGACCTGCACAATCGCTGGGGCTACGACCATCGCAACGCTATGGATGTCGCAGTGCATCCTGACAGCCCCGACGGCCAGGCGCTTCTTTCCTATCTGACCAGCCAGCGCATCCCCTTTCAAGCCTTCCGCCAGGCCGTCAGCGGTTCGGCCACAGGCCCGCACATACACATCGGCAGACCTTCCAGCAAACCCGCAGCTAAAAGCGGCTGGGTTCAGCAGTAATTCCCTCTCGCTCCGTATAAAAAATCAAGCAACTCGGCGTTGCATAAGTGTAAGCTTTACGAGGCTATTTCATCCTCTAAGTTTTTAATGGATAGTCTCCATTAGTCGAAGTACAATTCCAAGCATCTTGTGCTGAACGCTTTGCCTTTATAAACAACTCATTCAACCCGATTGCTTGATAGCATGATATGCACGATAAACGAGCTAGGTCAAAGAAATTAGATTTGCAGCTTGAGGGCGGCGCTGACGTGCAGTCGCGGCGCAGGATGGAGTGGTCGGAGAGTGGCGCTTTTCTGATTGAAGATGTGTTGGAAATCCGTGGCGCGGGCGCGATGACGTTCGTGATGTGCGACCGTTGGCTGTTTGAGCTTTTTGAATTGGAGGCGGGCGAATACTCTTTTATGAGAGGCACGCAGCGTGTTCGACCGAAGACACGTCGGTTCGGAACTTTCTATCCGCCTTTCGCTATTCTAAAAGTTTGCTTTCGTGATGTCAGAGGTCGCTGGACTGGAATGGCTGCGAAGGCAGCTTTGCCCGAACAGTTTATGGCCGCTCCCATCTTGTTTGAAACAGACTGCGCAGAAGCGCCTCAAAGTATCGAGCAGGTGGAAGAGATTCTTGCTGCGAGCTATAACCGCCAGTCGATTGAGCTGAACCCGAAGCCGTCTCTGCTTACGCTTAAAGCCAAAAGGCTGCTGGACGAAAATTATTTGATTCATCCTTCGATTGCGCGCATCAGTGCGCGGCTGGGGGTTACTCACGCGCATCTCACGCGACAGTTCAAAAGCGATTTCGGTCTGACCCCGAGCGCTTACTGTCATCAGGTGCGAATCGCAGACGCGATGTTCAGATTGGCTAAGGGCGAAGAGATCATAGATATTTCGCAGGAGGTCGGCTATAACGATCTGAGCCGTTTCTATAAACAGTTTCGCAAAGCCAAGACGCAGACTCCTGGTTACTGCCGCGCAGGGAAGCAGCAGTAACAGCAGCGCCAATCGCACTCTATTAAGCTTTTCAAAACCAATATCAAAAAACGCCAAGACTTAGGATATGCGCCCGTCCTAAACTCCTGCTCGTCCCGATAGTCTTAAACATGGGAGGAGAATAAACATGCGCAAAGTAAAGTATTTCATTGCTAACACTCTGGACGGGTTTATCGCTCGCGAGGACGGCTCTGTCGATTGGCTTTTGATGGACGGCACGGATTACGGCATGTCAGAGTTTTTCAAAAGCATCGACGCGGTTCTTCTAGGGCGTAAGACTTACGAATTCGCGCTCACACAGGGCCACGGCATGAAGTCTTCAAAGGGCATGAGCTGTTATGTTTTCTCGCGCACGCTGAAACCTGCGCACCATTCGGGGGTGGAAATCATCTCGGAGAACGCCGGAGAGTTTGTCCGCAATCTGAAACGTGAAGCGGGCAAAGACATCTGGCTGATGGGCGGAGGCAATCTGGCCGCAAGCCTGCTGGCGGAAGGCGTCGTCGATGAAATCTCTCTCAATATCCATCCAGTCCTGCTAGGCTCAGGCATACAGCTTTTCCCTGAGATCGGCAAACAGCTCGATCTAAAAATGACCGACTGGAAGGCTCATAAAAACGGTTGTCTGCAACTGACTTATCAGGTAAAAACCTGAAGCGTTGTAATTCGCGAGCACAGCCTTTTCATCGACCCGAACTGAATATGACAAAAGCTTTGGATTTGTCCGGCCAACGACTGACTTCTGTCCCTGCGTCTGTCTGGAAGTCAATCGAGCTTGAGGAGCTGGATTTAGATCGTAACGAACTTGCCTCGCTTCCCGCACGGATCGGACGGCTCAAGAATCTTAAATACCTGAGTCTTTACAATAACCGTTTGAGTTCTCTTCCCGACGCGGTCTGGCAATTAACAGGGCTGCGAACATTGAACCTGGCGGACAATCGCTTCGCTTCACTGCCGGAAGGCATAGTGAATCTGACGGCGCTTCAAATGATTGATCTGGGGCATAACGAGTTGAAGGCGCTGCCCGAATCGCTTGGGCGTTTGCGCAGGCTGAGCTTTCTTTACCTGAGCAACAACAAGCTATCTTCCCTGCCAGAGTCGTTAGCGAATCTGACGGGCCTGCTTTATCTGAACATCACGGACAATCAGTTGACTGCTCTTCCCGCCCTGATCGGCAGCCTGACTCGTCTGATAGAACTGCGGCTTTACAATAACAGGCTGGCTTCGCTGCCCGAAGCGTTGGGCCAATTGACCGAGCTGAGAGAATTGCATTTGATGAACAATGAACTCACGACACTGCCCGCGTCTCTAGGCAAGATGAAGGGCCTCAAAAAACTTGACTTGCAGGATAACAAGCTGCCTTCGCTGCCCGAAGCGTTGGGCCAATTAAAGAATCTGACAGACCTCAATCTCAGAAATAATAATTTGGAGGCACTGCCCGAAGCGGTCGGACGTTTAAAGAATCTACGCTATCTTGATCTGCGAGCGAACAGAGGCGTTCATCTTCCCGCAAGCCTCGAAGGTTTGACGAAACTTGAGAAACTTGATTTGAGATGGACACGGTTGTCGCCTCTTCCTCGGTGGCTTCGACAGTTGGAGCAGCGCGGATGCATCGTCTTTACTTGAGCTGGAATAAAGAGAGCGTACTTAATAACGGTTGAGGAAAGTTGACATGCTGACAAATCGTTTAGCCGCCATCTTACTGTCTATAACTTTCTGCTCGGTCATACAGTTTTCGTCTCTCAAGGCTTATCCACAGCAATCAGCGACGGCGTCCGACCAGACCTCGCGCGGCGTCGAGCTTTACACACAGGGTGATACGGCGGGAGCGATCAGCGTTCTGCGCGAGGCAGTCAAGGAGCGCGAAGAAGATTCAAGAGCATGGCACTATCTAGGTCTGGCGCTTACCCGTCAGGGAAATTTAAAGGAAGCTCGCGAAGCATTAGAGAAAGCCATCAAGCTGCTGGGCAAAGCTTTCTCTGAGGAATATGAACGCGCAGGCGAAGAGGTGCGCGACGATCAACTGGCGCGGCTCAAATCGCTTCTAGACGATGAGTTGGAGAGTCGTAAGAGGTTGATTGAAATCAACACCGAGGAGCAATTCCCGGGGCTAGAGCAAGCGGTCTTGGAGGCAACACAGAATCGTGCGGATTGTATGCAAAGACTGATTAGAGTAGATGGCGGTCGCACGATTTTTAGAAAGAGTGATATAACAACGAAAAAAGCCCGCATCTTGAAGAAACCTAATCCATCCTATACAGATCAAGCCATGAGGGAGCGCGAGAGCGGAGAGGTCGTTCTCAAAGCAGTTTTCGCAGCGGATGGAACCGTTAAATATATCCGACCGGTTAAATCATTGAGATATGGATTGACTGAACAAGCGATCAAAGCGGCGAAGAAAATCAAATTTGAGCCTGCAAGAATATGCGAGAAACCCGTGCTTCAGTTCGTTCAGATCGAATACTATTTCTCTAATTTTTGAAGTCGCGTCCTTCACTCTACGACTGCCGTTTAGTACCAAGCCGCCTGTTTGTCCATCAGCAGCTTAGACTGCGGAATGGAAATATAATTGTTGGCCCAGGCTTCTCTTTGCACGGGTTTGAAATCATCGATCAACCCGACCTCTCGACCGGCAAGCGGAACTTTTCTTTGTGAAAGCTTCTCGTAATTGCGCGTGCGTCCGCGCAACCTCGCGTAGTAATCCCTGAAATGGACTGGCACGATCTGCAAACCTTCCAGCCAGTAATAGACTCTGCCGAAGTATGCGGCGTGAAGCCAGCGCTCCCAGGGTCGAGGCTGGTACAGCTCGCCCTTCAAAGCCGTCGTGTAAAGCGGAAGCCAGAGCAAGTAGATTCCGCGACGCGCGTATTCCGCCGTGCGATACTTGATGCGATCCAGCGAGAGGCTGCTGAGTTGTACCTCTATGGCGACCGGCACATTGTTGATGTAGGCGCTGATGTCCGGCCTGACCGTGCCCAGATTGCGCTCGATCTCGCATTGCGTGACGCGCGCGTCCTGTAGCAGGCTTTCGTAAATGGCGAGCTTCGCGAGGCGGTGTTCTTCCGATTCTCCTGTTCCGTATTCGCAGGTGACGGGCGGCTGGTGCGCGAAGTGCGGCGCGCGGATGCCGCCCTTTCTGAGCGTCACAATCTGATTGCAGCAGTGACACAGGAAGGGCCTTTGATCTCTAGACGCTTCCCAGGCCGTGACCTTAAGGTCGTCCGACTGCCTCTTTGCCGTGAGCATAACTAGAATTAATCAAGCAACGGCTGAGCGTCAATGGGCGAAGAGACGGCGAAGCGCTCTAAATAGGAGAGGTCTAATTTCCACTTGTGACAGCTACGTCTGTGCCACATCTCAAAACAAGCTTCGATGTAGAGTTCCGCGTCCGCCTTTGACCAGCCGTTGACCTTCGCCAGATGTGAGACGGCGCGCTGATGGTTTCCGCGTATGCCCGCGAGACCTATGTGCTTGACCTCGTGGCATGACGGGCAAAGCGCGACGAGCCTGATGAGCTTTTGAATCTTGCGCTCGTCATCGTAAGCGAATACTTCATGACATTCGACGGGCCACTTGCTTCCGCGCCCTCCGCACATTTCACAGCGATGGCGTGCGCGACCGAACGTCAACTTCTTCAGTCGCTCCCACTCCGCTTTGGAAACGTTCGAGCGGACGTTGCGATACCATGAGGACTTAGGCACTAGCTCTATGGTCAACAGTTCTTTCACTCTCGTCTTCTCTCTTAAATGTACGAAAGCGCGCGTCCCTTTTTCTACTTTGTATTCGCAGACGCCGTGATTGCTTTAAGGAGCTGGCATGTGGCCTGCACATCTCGACCTGCGCGGTGATTGCCGCCTTCGAGTCCATAGAAGGCGCAGGCTTCCGTCAGCGTCGGCGAACGTTTTGTGCCGACCTGTTTCTTGACTAGCTGCATGGCGCAGCGCCAGCCGCGTTCCGCAGACACTTGATGATAGCGTGAGCATTCGGCGGCAAACGCGCGACGGTCGAACGCCGCGTTATAGGCTATGAGCAGGCGGCCGTCAATGATCGCGGAGACCTGCGGCCAGACATCTTTCCAGAAGGGTGCATCCTTCAATTCCGAACGGCTAAAGCGATGATGTTTAGAGGGCGGCGGCAGAGCGTTAAAGACCGGCTGGACGAGCGTCTCGTAAATTATCTCGCCCTGAACGTCGCCGATGGCAAGCTCTATGATCTCGACCGTTGGCCCTGCGCCGACCGTCTCCGTGTCGATGATCAGCGCTCGCTCGTTCAATTCGTAAAGCTCAAGCTGCGGCGTATAGAATTGTTTGACGTTAAAGTGCATCCGTTAATTTGGGAGAAGAGTTCAAGCCTCTGTGCTTTGCTCATCAACTGCGTCGTCGCCTGCTGCCAGAGTGTTAAGCATGAGTTCGACCATGATCGGATCAAGCCTGGTTTTGAAAACGATGGTGTGCGACGGAATACGAGTCAGTGCGTCGCGGCTGCCGCGCAGCTCATCCCAGGCGGCGATGATAAAGTTTTTGATTCCGGCGTGCGCCAACTCGCGCAATCTTTCCTGCAAAAACTGCGGCGTCCAGAAGCCTAAGATTTCCAAGTAGAAAAAATGTCCGTCCGGGTGCGAGAGCGTGAAGTCCGGGATAAAGGCGCTCTCGCCCAGATCAATCACTTCGCCTGAAGGCTCAAGCGTCCACTCCGTCTCGAACCTGGCCCAGCTTTCATAAAATTTTTGCTGCGCGCTCGTTTCGCGCTCTGCCGCAGGGATGTAATGCGAGCGCAATTGTGTCTGGCGGCTGCTTAGCTCAAAGAAGGCTGGACGACCGCCGCCGCCCAGTTTTTGTGCGATCTCCGCGCGCATCGTCCAGCCCTTGCAGAGCAGCAGCGCTGGCAGAAACACCGCCATCTGCACACCGTATTTCTGCGAGCGATGAAACATAGAGACAGGCCCGTCGAGTCGTACCTCGTAACCCTTCGACGCGCTTCCCTTCACGGTATGAATCAACCTGTAAGCCTTGATGGCCGCGAAAAGCTCTCGATAATTTTCCGCCGCCTGCGGCTCTATGGAGAGATGCATCTCGACGCAACGATAAAGCAGCGCCTGTGCCTGCGCCACGTTGTATAGATCGAGCAACTCGCTTTCAGAAAGATGCTCGAACTCGACGAGCTTTTGATTGGCGGGCAGATCGGCATAGAGTCCAGCCTCAACGGCTTCAGGCGCGCACCCGAGCGCAAGGGCCGTATCCGTGACGACCTGCGCGCGCAACGCTTCGTCATCGATCAAAGGATGAACCGCGCGCGCCTTTAGAAAAAGCGTGCGTCGAATCTCTATGGGATCGATTGGACCAACGGTCTCGAACGTGCAGCGATCCATCAGAAGCTTGATCAGGCCGCGCATGATTTTATAGTCCGTGGCTAAGCCGACGTATTCTTCCAGGGCTTGGGCCAACTCCTGTCGGGCGCGTCCCTCGTGCTCAGTAAAGAGACGTATCAACTCTGCGGCATCACGCAGATAGCCAGCGTCCTCAGTCTCTATATAGCGCGGGCCTGTGCGCCCGCCCCTCAACCAGCTCTGTGCCAGATCAGCCGTCAACATAACTTACATCAACCAGCGAAGACTGTTCGAAGATTCCGTTCCGTGTCGCGCTTCGCGAAACTGTCCCGCGTCCGAGCGGCGTCTGCTGATATTCTCTTCGGTGGTCTCGCTCGTCACCACTTCATACAGGACGGCCTCCTTGTCAGGCGCTTTGCGAAGGATGCGTCCCAATCGCTGTATGTGCTCGCGCGAAGAGCCGGAGCCTGAGAGGACTATGGCGACGGAGGCTTCCGGGATATTGACGCCCTCGTTCAAGACCTTGGAAGTGGCGAGCGCGAGCACCTCGCCTTGATTGAAAGCCTCTAGCCACTGGCGGCGCTCCTTGATGCCAGTCTCGTGCGTGATCGCCGGAACAAAAAACTGTTCGGAGATGCGATAGACCATCTCGTTCTCGGCGGTGAAGATGAGCGTGCGGTCTTGCCTGTGACGCTTCAAAAGCTGAGCGAGCACACGGAGCTTGGCATCCGTGCCGAGCGCTATACGCTTCGATTCACGATAGGCGAGCATCGCGCGTCGTCCGTCTTCGCTGCGCGCGCTCGCGGCGATGAATGATTGCCACCCGCGCAAGCCTCCGAGATCGATCCGCTTCTCCTGTAGAAAGGTGCGAAAGACTGCGCGCTCGCGCTCGTAAAGCTCGCGCTCTTCCGGGCTCAAACGGACGTTGATGCGGACGATGCTGTAATCAGCCAGGTACTCGCCTGCCAACTCGTGCGCCTCGCGCCTGTAAACGATTGGGCCAATCAATTGCTCTAGGCTTAAGTCACGACCATCGGTTCGTTCCGGCGTCGCCGTCAGACCCAATCTGAAGGGAGCAATCGCCATCTCCGCCGCATAACGATAGATGCTGCTCGGAAGATGATGACATTCGTCGAAGATGATCAGGCCGAACTGATTGCCGAGCCGCTCCATAAAGCGAAAAGCAGAGGCGTAGGTCGTGACCGTCATCGCTCCGACTTCGTAATAGCCGCCGCCGATCAATCCGACTTCGGCGCGGAAAGAGGAGAGCAGCAGGTCATACCACTGGTTCATCAGGTCTATGGTCGGAACGACGACGAGCGTGGAACGCTTCGTCTGCTCGATTGCCATCTGCGCGACCAGACTCTTGCCAGCGCCGGTGGGCAGGATGACGACGCCGCAGCGATTCGCGCGTCGCCACTCTTCTATAGACTGTTGCTGGTAGGGGCGCGGCTCGACGGCGAGAGTGGTTGGAAAATCGAACTGCTGATAAGCGCGTGCGCTGTCTTCGTAAACTGTTCCCTGACGAATCAAATCTTTGACGACATGGCGATAGGCCCAGGCGGGCGAGCGCCAGCGCATCACTCTTTCGTCCCAGCGAAAGGCGTTGGGCACAGCGGCGCTGCGCTCTGCGCCGTCAAGCAGCAGCGTTCCGGCTTCGAACCGCAGTACAACTCTGGTCTGACTCATCTCGGATAGAGATTACCCTATGCGCGCAACTATTTTCTAATTGAGAGAAGAGAGGAAGAAACGACGCGCTCGAACCTTTTACGCGGCGTGCTGCTGCTCTTGCTGTGCGATCTTGCCATGCAGAAACGAAAGCGCTTCGCGCTTCTGCACAAGGGTTAACCCGTCAATACCGTCCGCCCCGTACCTTTTTTTGAGATAGTTCGTCAGCTGGTCTTCCGTCTTGCCCAAACGCCTGCACGCGGCGAGCAATTCCCTTTTCAAATTACTTTCGTCAACGCTTGGGCCAACAGCGGGCTCATCCTTTGATTGATTGACGGAAGGCGTGATCACAGTTGTCGCGGTCGTGTTGATAAAGTCCTCGACATCCTGCGTAAAGAATTCGGAGGCGTTGACGGCCAGCAAAGTCGCTGCAATGAGACTGCGCTTCTGCCCCATTTTTTGAATCGTGTTGACCTGATCGGCGATCTCCGCGTTGGGCATGCGGCCGGTCTGCTGGCTCTCAATCGTCGCGTCACCCACAGGAAACTTCGCGCCGCAGCCGCCCTTCTTTTTAAAACACAACCATCCTCCGCCGTATTCCTCTTTGCCCTTGATGATGGCCGCCTGGCGGCATTCGGGGCAGACTCTTTGCGCTTCGCGGTAACGATATTTCGTCTCGCGCGAATTACATGAGCCGTCCGCCTCCGCGACTAAAAGGTCTCCGCGAAAGAGCTGGCAGCGATACAGATAATAAAAGAAGGGCTCGTCCTGGTGATCCTCGCCCGTCCAGTCCTCTATGCGTTCCAGTAGTTGAAAGCGCGTGCTGAGGCCGAAGAAGGTCGTCAGCTTTTCCGCTCCGGGCTTCAAGAGTGTGAGCTTGTCAGTGCCCGGAATCATCCCGTAGTCTACGTCGCGCCTGAGCACGCGGCTGACGAATTCCGTGATCGTGTTGTAACGCTCGACGGCCAGCTCTATGGACATCGCAGGCATAAACTGCGAACGATCAACGACGGGCGCGAGCGCGTCTGTCATGCGCGTAATCTCTGGTCTTAACTCTTCGCTCATGGGCCTTCAGGTTTGATCTTGAAAGTTACAGGCGCTTTTCTACTGTGTGTAGTTCCAGCGCAAACTTAAAACGGGATCGAGTCGTCCTCTTCGACGGTCGCGACCGCCGCGCTTCGTCCGGACGAGGCACGGCCTGCGTTTGCGGAGCGCGCCGTAGCGTTCTGATTTTTCGTCTGATCGAAGGCGCGTACCGGGATGCCTTCACGGTCTCCAGCGCCGCTGTTGCTGTCTATAAAATGCACGTCGCTGGCGTTGATTTCTAACGTGTAGCGCGGCTTGCCCTCCTTATCAGTCCACTCTTCCAGGTGCAGGCGTCCTTCGACGTACACGCTTCTGCCTTTTGAAAGATACCTTGAAACCGTCTCGGCCTGTTTGCCCCAGACCGTGACACGAAACCAGGTGGTGATGTCCTGCTGCTCGCCCGCGCTAGATTTTCTGCGCTCGTTCGACGCGATGCTAAAAGTGCAGACGGGCGTGCCCTGCGGCGTGTATCGCATCTCTGGGTCGCGTCCCAGGTTGCCGACGACGATGATCTTATTGAATGACATAAACTTTTACCCTTTCTCCCGAAATTTCCAACGGCTTTCTGCCTGCCCAGTCCTGTCGCTTGAAAGCTCACCTCTATGTTGCAGACGTGGGACAGTGTATCACACACGAGGAGCGGGTGTATACAGGGCTTCTAAAAGGGAATAATTTTCTTCCCCCCTTTGTATCACACGTGAAACAATGTGGCACAGACGCACGGAATCTGTTATAATGCTTTTCATGAAAACGACCACGAAAAATAGAGAGAAAGCCAAAGTGCACGTTTTTACGCCGGCAGAGCAGCGCGCCGCACGATCTGAGCGCATACAGGTCTACGAGGCAGAGCCCTACGGCTGGATAGCGCATTCGGAGACGGGATCGGAGCGTGACTATCACCTGTTTCGCGAGCCCAACACGAAACACCTGGCCTGCACCTGCGCGGACTTTATCTACAGGGGCAACGCCGAGCCCGGCTTTGAATGCAAGCACGTCTCGGCCGTGCTCAAATTCATCGCGCGCTGGTATCTGGCGCATGAATATGACCCGGCGCGTCAGCGTGCGCGCGTCGCCTGAAAATATTTAAGAGGTCTGAAAAGAGATGAGTAAGGATTTCAAATGCGAAGTCTGTCGCAAGACTTCAGAGCGCCTGCACATGCGAGACCTTGACGGCAAGTGGGTCTGCGCGTATTGCATCCCGGAGAGAGAACTGGACGCATGCCAGGGCCTGCGCGAGCGTTTAGGTTTGCGTGTCAAACGCGTCGCCCTGCCCAAACGTAAAGCCGCCTGATCGGTTAAGAGGCCGCAAAGGACGGGTGCTCGTTCGATGCGCTACGTGGACAATCCTCCGAACCCCTGGCTCTCGACGAGTGTGGAATGGATCGGCGAGCCGCCGGAAGCCCGCCTGGAAGTCTTTGAAGAGACGGCGACGCGCTCCATCATCACACACAACCAGAGCCCGGACGTTGGCTTCGAATACTCCGTCAACTGTTATCGCGGCTGCACGCACGCCTGTACTTACTGTTTCTCGCGCCCGACGCACGAGTACTTAGGCTTCGGCGCTGGTACTGATTTCGAGCGCAAGATCGTCGTCAAGATACGCGCCCCTGAGTTGCTGCGCAAAGAACTACTGAAGCCTTCATGGAAGGGCCACGAGCTGGTCTTCTCTTTTACCTCAGACCCTTACGTGCCGCTTGAAACTCACTACAGGCTGACCAGAAAATGCTTGGAAGTATGCCTTGAGTTTCGTAACCCCATCGGCCTCGTCACCAAGTCTGCTCTGGTCAGAAGAGACATAGACATCCTCGCAGAACTCTGTCAGCAGGCGGCGGCCTCAGTCTTTTTCACCATTCCTTTTAGAGATCATCAAACGGCGCGAGCGCTGGAGCCGTTCGCGCCTTCTCCCGATGCGCGATTCAAAGCGATGGAAGAGTTGGCCCATGCAGGCATCCCCGTCGGCATAGGAATCGCGCCCGTCATCCTCGGCCTCAACGATTCACACATTCCTGAGCTGTTAAAGCGCGCACGCGCGTGCGGCGCTGAAACGGCATTCATGACGATCTTGAGATTGCCCGGAAGCGTCGCTCCCTATTTCGAACAGAAACTGCGCGAGCAGATGCCTGCGCGAGCGGATCGCATACTCAATCGCCTTCGCGAAGCTCGCAAAGGGCGTCTCAACTTAAGCGAGTTCGGCGAGAGGATGCGCGGCCATAGTGAACAATGGAGAGTGACCGAACAGCTTTTCAGGTTACACTGCGAACGATTGGGATTTAACAAGCGGAAATATGGCGAAGAGCCGCGTCCGAACACATTTCGCAGACCATCTGCTCAAACCAAGCTGTTCGACTAGAAGCATGCAAAGAGACGGTTCAAGGCCATACTGTTTTAAGGTGTAGACCTGTGGCGGTAAAACTTTTTCCTTAAGGAGCAAATCATGAGCACTCATGCCAGCGGCACTTTCGAGGTGACGATGAACCCGCAGCCTCCGTACGACACGGCCGAAGGCGCGACCCTCGCGCGTGTGTCAATCAACAAGCAGTTCCGTGGCGACCTTGAGGCGTCGAGCACGGTCGAGATGCTGAGCGCCATGACGGAGGTCAAGGGGTCTGCCGGTTATGTGGCGATTGAGCGCGTGACCGGCACACTGCACGGACGCCCCGGCAGCTTTGTGCTGCAACACAGTGGAACGATGACGCGCGGCAAAGCTGAATTGACTGTCTCTGTCGTGCCGGACTCCGGCACAGCCCAACTCAAAGGCATCGCAGGCAAAATGTCCATAGACATCGTCGACGGCAAACACCTCTACACTTTCGACTATACACTAGACGCTTAAAAAGTAGTCAGTTTTCAGTTATCAGTATTCAGTCAAAAGTTAAAAGCTGATTACTGACTACTGATGACTGATTACTTTGCATCTCTTAGTCATGAACGGTCAGGATCGGAAAGACATCAAGCCGGGGCTCAAGGTCTCTATTGTGTTGAAGCAGGATCAGCGCAGTGGGAAACTGACGCGCGGCACTGTCAAAGACATTCTGACGAAATCCGCTCATCACCCGCATGGCATCAAGGTCAGGCTTGAGACGGGCGAGGTTGGTCGAGTCAAAGAGATTATCGACGAGAGCTGAGAACGCCCCACAAAACTTCTGGACAAATAGAAGGCGAAGGAAAGGAATTAACAGGGATGGACAGGATAGACAGGATATAAAAGCAAGAAAGAACTCTTGCTTTAAATCTGAAATCTCAACACATCTTGTTGAGCTTTGCTTTTATCCTGACAATCTCTGTCCATCCCTGTTTGAATCTGGCTTTCATACTCAAGTGTTTGCCCATTCGCGGCGCGCGCCTGAAAGAGCTATAATTGATTTATCGGTATCGAGAGATTATGAGCACACCAATACGCATTCTGTTGCAAACCACTATTCCGGCCATTGAAGACGACTGGAACATAGATAGATTTAGCTTGCTGCGCGAGCATCTTGCTTCGCTGACGGACGGCGCGGGACATCGCCTCTGTGAAGTCACGGCGCGTGACCGCGAGACGAACGCTCAGGGTGATGACCTAGTGTTGAGCAAGCTTGAGGCGACTGACTTTGACGAGCTGTGGCTCTTCGCCGTGGACGTTGGCGACGGGCTCACGGAGGCAGACTGTCAGGGCATTACGCGCTTCAGGCAAAGGGGCGGCGGTATCTTGGCGACGCGCGATCATCAGGATTTGGGTTCGTCGCTGTGTACGCTCGGCGGCGTGGGGCGGGCGCATTTCTTTCACACCAAACACCAAGACCCGGACGAATCAAGACGCGCGCCCGACGATCAGGATACTAAATCGATCTCCTGGCCCAACTATCATTCGGGCAGCAACGGCGACTATCAAAGAGTCACACCCACGGGTGCTGTTCACGAGCTGCTGCGTAAGCCCGGCTCTGCCTCCGGCGTGATCGAGTATTTCCCTGCGCACCCGCACGAAGGCGGAGTCGGTGTGCCCGAAGGCGAAGCACACGCGCGCATCATCGCGACAGGCACAAGCCAGATGACGCATCGCCCTTTTAACCTGGTGGTCGCCTTCGAGCAGACAGAGGACAGTCATGGCAACACGCTCGGGCGAGCCGTCGCCGAATCCAGCTTTCATCACTTTGTGGATTACAACTGGGACACTTCAATGGGCTGTCCGAGTTTTCTCATGGAGCCGCCCGGCGACCAGCTCGAAAGAGAGCCCGAGAAACTTGAGGACATAAAGACCTACGTGCGCAACCTGGCCCTGTGGCTCAAAGGGTAAAAGCCGCGTTGATGGATTGTGAAGAACGGCGGCCACTCTGCTCTTCCATTCGTAGTTACATTTCTTTCCTGACGTTCTAGAAACTTTTCTGCTCGGACAGTCGCGAGCAGTGACTCGAATCATTCCTACTGCGTGCCCAGACGCCAGCGCAGGCCGACGCGCAGGAGTCGCGGTGGGCCAAGCGTCGTCGTCGGCGTGCGACCGATCTCATATTTTTGATTAAGAAGATTCTCGACCGCCCCGAATATCTCCAACCCGCGCGCGAAGGGCTTTGAGACCAGAGCGTCCATCACAAAGTAGCGGCCCAGTCGAAAGCGGTTCTGATCGTCGTCAAACTGCGCGCCCGCGAGGCGCGTCTGTAAGCCCTCATTAAAGAGCGCTCGATTCGTGTAACGCATCTGTAAATTAAGCTGGTGTCGCGCGACCTGCGGCAGACGCAGTCCTTCGAGGGCGGTGTTGGTCGGAAACCGCAGGACTGAAGCATCCGCGAAAAGATAGCCGCCGGTAATCGTCCAATGCTCACGGACGCGCGCCTCCGCTTCGATCTCTATGCCGCGCGAGCGTGTGCGCCCTAAGTTTTGTCGCTGGCGTGTAATCAAATTAGGAGTCGTGCTCAAAGTCACGTTGCTGATGGGACGTGTCGTCTCCGTCCAGAAAAATGTGCCGCGCACATTGAGGCGTTGGTTGAGCCAGATAGTGCTTACACCCGCCTCGCCGCCCGTCAAACGCTCCGCGCGCAGATTCTCATTGGCCAGCGTCAGCGCATCGCCGACGCGAAATGATCTATATAACTCGTTAAGCGTCGGTTGACGAAAGGCTCTATAAACAGAGGCCGACAGTGATACGCGGTCGTTCAGGGAATAGAGCACGGATAACTGGGGGCTCAGAGCGCGCTCCCGTCTATCAGGGAATAGATTGATCGTCGTCGCGGCCGTCGCTGGCCCCGTTTGTCTCACAGGCTGCGTCGTCTGAAGTGCTCCGTAATTGCGCCAGCGATCCAGCCGCACGCCGCCTTTAACGATCAAACGATCCGTCACGCGAAAAATGTCCTCGACGAAGAACGAAAGGGTGCGCTCGCGCCCGCCAGCGGCGACGATTGCCGACGCTCTATTCTGGACAAAGACCAGCTCGTCGCTTGTGCCGCGCACTTCGCGACCGTCGAATCCAGCGACCAGCGTTTGCTTTTGACTCAGAGAGCGCGACCACTGCGCGGAAAAACCGACCGCCTGCGACGGAACACGCTGCACACGGGTCAGTGCTGCCGCCTTCATCCCTCCGCCCTCATCCCTCATCCCTTCTTTTCACGGTATCTCCGCAGACTTGGGCGTGGTCGAAGCCCTGGGCTGTTTGGTTTCCGTCTGTTGCTCGGGCTTTCTCACGCTCATGTTGTCGTCGCGCCCTGTCGCGGCCGTCTTAGACGCCTGCCCGCTCATACTGCGCACGTAGGCCGCCAGTTGCCAGACCTGATAGTCGGGTATCTTGTCGCGAAACGAAGGCATGCCGTTCGGGCGTCCCTCGACGATGGTCGCAAAGATTTGGTCCGGCTCGCTGCCGTAAATCCATTCGTCGTCTATCAGCGGTGGGCCAATGCCTCCGCCGCCCTGCGCGTGACAGCCGACGCAGTTGAACCATTGATAGAGCCGCTTGCCGTCGCTCATCGCCGGGCCGTTCTCCTCGTACTCGTTTTTCACCTGAGCATGCTGCGCGGGCTGTCCGGGCTGTAGGTCGCTGATCCTTTTCGTATTGATTCGACTGGCCGACGGAGGGTCTACGCGAAAGCCTCTCTCTTCCCGCTTACACGAAAGGCCAAGCGTCGTCGCAAGCGCGAGCACGCACGTACTGAAGAATTTAAGCGCGCTGCTCATCCCACATCGCTCTTTAATCTGAAGCGCGATTGCTGTGGCCTTCATCGACACGCGGAACACCGTACTCGTCGAGGATGCCCTGGATTTCCGAGCGTCTGCGCG
This sequence comes from Pyrinomonadaceae bacterium, assembly GCA_035537255.1. GTDB lineage: Bacteria > Acidobacteriota > Blastocatellia > Pyrinomonadales > Pyrinomonadaceae > DASQYE01. Next base: position 31,694 of record DATLMN010000116.1, read on the forward strand.
CGAGAATCTCTTCGAGTTCTTCTCTGAATGCGTCATCGCCTCTTCTTACCCCCATTGAAATGTCGTACATAAAGGGAAGAAACGGGAGATCAATCTGCGGAGAGACGGGCACAACGTCGAGCGGCACTTTCTGTCGCCGCGCAAAGTAAGCGGCGAGCGCCCCCCACGCGATGGCCACGTCCACCTCTCTCTTCGCCACGGCGTCGATGATGCGCGCCGGAGGATTTGCCTCGGCGTAGTCGCTGTAGAGCGTGTACTCGCCCGTGCGCGCGTTGACGGCCTTGAACCATCCCTCCATCGTGCCGTAAAAGACCAGATCACCGGCGGTCACAACCACGCCGCTCCAGACGGGGAAATTCTCTTTGATCTTCCAGACCTCGCGCCCCGCGACCACGTCCCACGCCGTAAACTCGCCACGGTGTCCGCCAGGCCCCGGATACATCTTCACATTCGCGCCGACATAGGGTGTGCCCGCGATGTAATTCGCTTCGACTCCCTCGTGATCCATGCAGAGATTGTTGTGTGGGATATAGAGCATCCCTGTGCGCGGCGAGAATGCGGAAGGATTCCAATCTTTGCCGCCGGGCGCTGCCGGACAGATGTCGCGTACGACGTGGCCCATCCCCATATTCTTTTCAGGGTTGTAAATGAGCTGGCCTGTTTTGAGATCGACGCCTTTGGTTGAAGTGATGTGAACGAACGGATTGGCCGAGAGCACTTCGCCGCTCATACGATCAAGCACGTAAACATAGCCGGTGCGCTCCGGCCTGACGAGGACTTTCCGCGTCTGACCGTTAATGGGAGGTCTAAGAGCACCTGCTCGTTGATCCCGTCATAATCGAAAAGATCATGCGGAGCCCACTGGTAATACCAGATGGCTTCGCCCGTATCGGGCTTGCGGGCGAAGATGCCGGATGTCCACTTGTTATCGCCCGGACGCTGTTCAGGATTCCAGGGGCCGGGATTTCCCGTGCCGTGATAAATCAGATCAAGCTCGGGGTCGTAAGAGATCCAGCCCCAGACAGTTCCGCCGCCGATCTTCCATGCCTCGGGCGGCCACGACGTGACGCCGAGGTTTTGACCCTGATCCTGCTTGGTAGAAGGGCTTAAAGTTTGGGCCAATCCTGACATCTGCGTCGGGGCCTGTGCTAAAGGCGCGCCATGCTTCCTTTCCGCTGTTGGCATCGAGCGCCGCTATCCAGCCGCGCACGCCGAACTCCCCGCCGGAATTTCCGACCAGCACTTTATCTTTGACGACGAGCGGAGCCATCGTCATAGTCTCGCCCTTGTTGATGTCGCCCATTTTCGTCCGCCAGAGTTCCCACCGATGGAGAAATTGAGCAGGTAGCGGAAGCAAGAGAGAGGGCAAAGTATTCTGGCCCGCAAAGGGTCAGGATAAGTTGTCATCTCTCTTCAAAGGTTTTTGAGCATCACTCAATCGACAAAATCTTTTTTGAAGGTGCGCGTCTGTCCGTCCGGAAATGTAATGACGACCTTATCCTCTTCGACGGCTTTCACTTCTCCCTCGCCGTACTTCCTGACAGAGACCTGATCGCCTTTCGATAAATCTGTTTCCGGTTTCTCATCGACGCTCTTGACGGAAGTCACAGAAGGCTTCCGAGACGCGGCGGCGACGGCTGGCTGATTAGGAAGACCGAGCTGTTCTTCCAAGGGATGCAGGCAGTTGTCACAGTTCTTGCAGCCCTCCGTGTTTTCTTCCCATGACTCATTGAAATACTCGTGCAGCAGTTTCCAGCGACTAGCGAGCCTGTCATCTGGTAGTGAATGACGAAACGTATGTCAGGCTTGTCTATGCCCATGCCGAAAGCGTTGGTGGCGATGATGGCCCTTAGCTCGCCCGCCATAAAACGATCCTGAGTCTCTTTCCTCTCGCGCGAGCCTAACTGTCCGTGATACTTCTCGATCTTAAAATCAAAGCCTTTGAAGAAATCGTGCAGGGCTTCGACCGTCTTGACTGTGGCGGCGTAGATGATCCCAGTGCCCTCTATCTCGCCTAGCAGCCGCACGAGGTTTTGTCTCTTCTCAAGCTCGTTGGTTACGCGCAGCACTTCATAACGCAGGTTGGGTCTGTAAATCCCCGTGTTGATGACGCGCATGGGCCCTAGCTGTTTCTCTATGTCGCGTATGACCTCGGCGGTGGCGGTCGCCGTCAGGGCCAGCACAGGCGGAGAGCCCAGGGCCTTGATGGCCGCGCCTAGCGCCAGAAAGGAGGGACGAAAATCGTGTCCCCACTCGGAGATACAATGCGCCTCGTCGACGACCACGAAATCGATCTTGTTACGACGAAGCGTGTCCAGAAAGCTCTGGTCTGTGAGCCGTTCGGGGGTGGTAAAGACAAATTCGCTCTGACGCCGTTTGATCTGCTCAAGGCTTTGCTGTCTTTTGCGCTCCGTCAGAGAGCTGTTGACCTGCGAGACATCCAGTCCCGCATCGCCCAGCTTGTCCACCTGATCTTTCATTAAGGAGATGAGCGGCGAGACGATGACGGTCGTGCCTTCCAGACGCAGCGCGGGCAGTTGATAGCAGAGCGATTTGCCCGCTCCCGTAGGCATGATAGCCAGGGTGTTGCGGCCGCTCATGATCGAGGTGATAACTTCGTCCTGTCCCGGTCGCAGATTGCGTATGCCGAAGACATCGCGCATCGTGCGATGCAGTTCCAGTTTCCTCTTCGATTTTGCCACTTGGAAAACCACCTTGCTCACTTTACTTACGCACTGTCTGGAAACCTCTGGCAGACCGGAACAGAATGATGGCCTTTAGCGTCTTAATCCATGTCTGCAATATGGAAAAGGCGCATTCTACCCGCTGGACGCCCGTTCGGCATAGTTGAAGGGCTCCAACTTGTCCGGGCTGACGGGCCCTGGATTCATCTTTGGAGAAAAAATATCGTGCCTCACAGAGCATATTGAAGGATGTAGGAGCGCGGGAGTGGCTCTTTATATGGGGAAATTTTTCTTGACTCAAGGCGGGGGCTGGCGTACAGGCTTTCTTCCCCTTGGCGACGAACTTAAAAGGGCTTGCGTGCATCAAATAAGCGCAGTGGTTTCAGCCCTTTATGGCTTTAACGGGAGCGAGCGACATTAAATCGAGACATTTACGCGGTAATAAGGGAAGTTTGCAGAGTGGGGTGAAACCTTGGGCTACTCCTTACGTACTTTAGTCGGGGGCTTTGACAATTACGGCGAAAAGTCGTGAAATGGCGGATTTACGTGCATCAGGGGGCGTTGGTCGCAAGCGGGAAGCAAAAGTGTCCGAAGATTGAGGTCTTGGCTTGAGGAGAATGTCAAAGCGCCGAACGCTTCTCCGAAGAGCGCAAACGACGAACGTGGCGCAGAGGTTAACATTTGAGCATGGTTGAAAAAGACGGGGGTGATGGCGGGCTTCGCTTGACTTTACCGAGCAGCGATCAGTACCTGCCTTTCAAGGGAATGGATCAGGAACAGCAGGAAGAAACGATCTCGACAGATAGAATCGAAGAGGTCTTGCAGAAACTCGGCGGCGCGAGCCTGACCGAGGTTGATTCCGACGAGCTTCTTATAGAAGAGGTCGCGTCAACCTCTGTGTCCGACGACGCGGACGAGTCTCTGGACGGCGAGGATGAGCTGGATTTGTCC
>DATLMN010000117.1:0-14377 GCA_035537255.1 Pyrinomonadaceae bacterium
GATTTTCGGCGAGCGTAGACTGCGCCGGAACTTCTGCGGTCGCCATCCAGACTGAAATAGTTTGCCCGGCAGAATCGCTGCTCATACTCTTAAAATCCCCTCATTTATTTTTGACGGTTCAAGTTCTTGACAACTGCCATTCTAAACTTTGAGATGTAAAAAGCAGAAGGCCGCAACCCAGAAGGAGACGGCCTACTGCTCGTTTTAGAATCTGCGCAGTGGATGATGGGCGCGCTTAAATTTGTCCCTGATTTTCCTTGCGTTGCAGGTCTTCATCGATGGTCTGCTCGTCGCCTTCGGCTGTGCCGGGTGTTCGTCCGGGGTCGCCCGTCTCGTTCTCGCCGCCCTTTGATGCGGCGGCGGCTGCGGCGGCGCTCCGGCTCTTTTGATCTTTGTGTTCTTCCTGGTTTGCCACTTCGTACCTCCCTTAATTTCAGAATTCAGGATTCAGAACACAGGCGTGAGCATGAAAAGCTGAAGCCATCTCTTATTCTGAATCCTGTGTCCTGTGTGCTGAATTCTGTTGTTTACTTTCCCGCTCCGGCGCTGCGGCCCGAAGTTTGACCTTCGCCGGTCGCGGTCGCCGTCGTCCCGCCCGTTTCCATCACCTGCTTAAAACGGCCGAGGTCTTCTTCGATCTGTTGGTCTGGATTCTCGCCGAAGAGACGCGCGACGGCTGCGCCGAGCGCGCCGCCCGGAGGATCGTAACGGAGCGTGACGCGCACCAGCGTGCCCTCTCCTCCCCGAGTCGGCTCAAAGCGCACGCTTCCGGCGTTGTCCACGTCCGCGCCGTCCAGAGAGCGCCAGGCGATCAACTCATTCTCTTTCTCGTTATAGACTTCGGCATCCCATTCGACGGTCGTGCCCGCCGGAGCACGCGCGACCCAGTGCGAACGCCCGCCAGGGGTGGTCGTCACCGATTCAAGGTGGTTCATAAAGCGCGGCAGATTCTCGAACCTGCGCCAGAAGCGGAAAACCTCCGCGGGCGACTTGTTGACAGTGATGCTCTGCTCGACCTTGATGCCGCGGTCTGCCGAGACGCTGACGACCGGGTTGTCCGTGCCCGCCGTCCCTGCGGTGTTGATGCCGAGCGCTTCGTACATGTTGCAGTGGCCGGTCGTGCCGCGATAAACGAGCGCGCCGCCGACCAGAGCCAGCACTGCGCCGCCTAGAGCACCTCCGGACAGCACGCGCGTCAGACCGTAAACGGCGAGCGCGCCGCCGCCGATGGCAGACGCCCAGCGCTCCACCTCGCTCACGTTCGTCTGGCTGCTGCTGCCACTGCTTGCTCCGCCCGTCTCCATGTTTGTCACACCGGCTTGCTGTAAGGCTTCCTGCATTGATTCCATCTGTTTGGCCTCCTCTGGTGATTCCTACCCGTTTTGCGAACACCTTCGCAAGAATTTCTGTTGATAACTGTCCGAAAACGTCTCGTTGTTGTGATATTTAAAACTTCATACTCAAATCCCATGCCTGAAGACGGGCGCGCCCTACGGGGGCGAGTTTTTGGAGGGAGCTTAACTTTGGCCATTGTTGTTTGTTGCGAATAGATTGCCGACAAACCTTTCCAAACAGAGATCAATGCGTTCTTAAGACATCACCTCCGGCTGATTAAAAGCGATTAGTGAGCGGGTAAAAAAGGTTACAAGGCGCGGGTTCTGTGATATATTGCGCGGCGCTGCAACAGCTTTATCCTCAATCTCGCGGCTGATCTTCGATACCTCATCCCCCGTTGAGCGCAATCGCTGCTGCACTACAAGCGGTACACAAAAAAGAGCCTCGCGCTTTTTCCGGCAATCTCAAAAAGAGCGTTTTGTCACTTCGGCGAAGAAGAGCATTCACCAAACAACCCTCGCCCACTAGATGCGGCGGCCCGCAAACATCCTGGCTTGGCTCTATGAACTTCCTGGCGACCTGACAGCTAAGGTATCTCTGGCCGCTTCCTCTTGAAGACAGATCGCTCTATGAGGACTCTACGGATGGCCGCCTCGCACCTGACAATGCTTAAGCGCAAAAACCGGCAGTCGCCGCGCGCGTAAGTTTTAAAGACGGTGTCCGGTTGCAGGTCATTGATTGCTCCTCAGACTAAAACGGAAACGGTTTGCCGGATCAAGGGACACCCCAAGAGTAAACGAAGGAGAATCTACGATGCCTACCAAAAAAGCCTCCAAACAATCCAGGAAGGGTTCTTCCAAAGCGAGCAGCAGTAAAAAGACCGGCAGTAAAAAGACCAGCAGCCGCGCCGCTGTGAAATCTAAAGCCGGGTCAGGGAGACTCGTCCTGATGCTACATGACGGCAGAGGCCAGCCCGTCACCGTGCGCGCCAGGGTCTCTATCAGAGAAGAGGCCGAAGGCGCTGTCATCTCTCGCGCAGAAGGTAAGGCGGGCGAAGTCTCGCGCTTTATCTTCGAGCTTGCACCCGGCAAATACTTCGCGGAAGCGAGCGCAGAAGGCTTCAAGCTTTACAACCAGTGGGTCACTGTCAATGCGAACCAGGACGCAGTCTACAAATTCACGCTCGACATACAGGAAGCGGACGAGCAGGGGGAGAAGAAAGGGAAAGCCCAGACCGCGCTCGAAAAAAGAGAGGGCGACGAGGGCCATCTGCTAGACGGTCGCTTCAAATGGTTCGCGCAGCAGCGTCTCTCCGTGGAGGAGCGACGCGAGTTTGAGAAGCGCCTGGGGTCAAGGCAGAGAGACTTTTTTGCGGCGAGCGAAGCCCTGACGGAAAAGTTTCCAACGGACGCGCGCCAGAAAGCGCTTGAGCAGAAACAGCTCATGCCAGCTCTTAGCGAACCCGCAGGCCCTGTACAATTGCCCGGCTGCAACTGGCTCTCGATTGGCCCACGCAATATCAACGGGCGAGTCCGCGCGCTGGCGATTCATCCAACTCTGGGAAATACAGTTTATGCTGGCTCGGCGAACGCAGGCGTCTGGGTGACGCGCGACTCGGGTCAGTCCTGGCGGCCCTTGATGCACGATCAGGGCGCACTGGAAATCGGCGCGCTCTGTGTGCATCTGACCAATCCGGCAAACCCCCTGGGCCCTGTGACGATCTACGCTGGCACGGGCGAGCCGACCTACTGGCCCGGCTACGCGGGCATAGGCGTCCTCAAATCAACTAACAGCGGCGCGACCTGGACGAACACGGGCGCTATCGGCAACCAACGTTTCGCATCGATTCTGGTCGACCCTACGACCGTCACGATCAACCCGGCCACGACAGTCGTTTATGCCGGCGGCACGACGGGAGGTCTCTACAAGTCAACGAACGGCGGCGCGACATGGACGCTGATGCTGAACAAGGCTATTTCGGGACTGGCGATGAGCCCGACCAACCCGAAGATACTCTTTGCTGCCGTTCCCTTTGAAGGCATTTTTAAGTACGACCCTGTGTCCAATACTTGGAGCGCCTTCAACACAGGATTTCCGGCGGGAGGCTTTCCGCTTCTCATTCTGGTGGACATCGGCAAGAGCGCGCCGCACACGATGTACGCCAAGCTGGACGAGACGGTTTACAAGTACAACACAGTGACCTCTTCCTGGGTCTCTCTGGGCAATCACGGCTTTACGACCTACGGCTACTGGAACAACGTGCTGGCGGTCGATCCGCAGAACTCAAACATCGTCATCGCGGGCGGCATCGTTTTGGAGCGCACCTTCGACGGCGGCACGACCTGGCAGCCCACTGGCGCGCTGCACGGAGACCAGCACGCGGCAGTCTTCGATTCGACGAACCATCTGAACATCTACGCGGGCAACGACGGCGGCGTCTATCGCGGGACTTACACTTCGCCGTCCGATACAGGTAACTGGCTCAAGGTGAGCGACGGGTTGATCCTCACACAGTTTAATCACATAGGCGTGGCGCGTGTGGGCGTCGACGTGCTAGGCGGTGGCACGCAGGACAACGGTACGAACCGTACGACGGGCGGCCTGACCTGGGACCCGATCCTCGGAGCGGACGGCGGATTTTTCGTCGTCGACCCGCTCAACCCTTATATCCTCTATGCCGAATACCAGAGCGGCACGATCTTTAAGAGCACGAACGGCGGAGCATCATTCGCGCCCGCCAACACTGGCTTTCCTTCAGGCCCCTGGGTAACGCCCATCGTGCTCGACCCGACCAGTCCGGCAGAGCCCAACCGCGTGCTCTTTGCCGGCGGCAGCAGTCAAGTCTATCGTACGACCAATAGCGCTGGCAGTTGGTCGCCTTCGAGTCCGAACGTCGGCGGCGAAGTGATTGCCATCGCGATTGCTCCAAGCTCTTCGGCGATAGTTTACGCAGGAACTTCCGGCGGTCGCGTGTGGCGCAGCTCGGACAACGGCGCGACGATGGCTAACTGGAAAAACATCTCCGTCGGCACTATCGCGGGCAGCGCCACGCTGCCGACGCGCCTTGTGATGGACATCGTCGTGCATCCGACCAACCCGAATGTAGTCTTCGTCGTCTACAGCGGTTTTTCCAGCTCGACTCCGGCAGCGCCCGGGCACGTCTTTCGCGGCACGAGCACGGACGGATGGGTGACTTCCACCTGGAAGAATATCTCTTCGACGCTGCCCGATATTCCTGTCAACGCGATTCAGGTTCACCCCTTTGCGCCGAACACGCTCTACATAGGAACGGACATAGGTGTCTTTCGCACGACGGACGGCGGTCTGTCCTGGACGGATTTCGGAGCTGGACTGCCGAACGTAGTGGTCTCCGATCTGGCGCTCAACTCGGCTGGCAATACGCTTCGCGCAGCCACCTACGGGTACGGGATGTTCGAGCTTGATCTGCTCTCTACCTGCCCGCCCGTTGATGTTTATGTGCGCGACAACAAGCTGGACACGGGCGAGACCTCGCCTTCACCTTCGGGCGTCATAGACCCGACGGCGGTCGGACAATTCGTCTACTGGTGGGAGAGCGCGGACATCAAGGTTGATGCTTTTCCGTATTTCGCCACGGATGCGCTCTTTGACGGAGTGGAGTTTGATCGCACAGCCTCGGAGAATCCCGTGCGCAACGACGCGGCTCATCCGAATCCGAACAGGCTTTACGTGCAGGTACACAATCGCGGCCCTTTGCCCGCGCACAATGTCAGAGTCAAAGCTCTGTGGGCCAATGCTTCCGCTGGACTGCCCAACCTGCCAGCGGATTTCTGGAGCAGCTTTCCGAATAACTGGGCGGCGGCGAGCGCCTGGAAAACAATCAACCCGGCAGTTCCCTTTCAGGTCATCCCGACGCTTGAGCCCTGGACGCCGAAGGTGCTGCGTTGGAACTGGACAGTGCCCACGACGGCCGCCGATCATACATGCGTGCTGGTCGTCATCTCCGCGAATGAAGACCCGGTGATGCACAGCGATGCGAATCCGAACGACCATCTGGTCTGGATGCTCGTCCCCAATGACAAGCATATTACTTTGCGTAATCTGCACGTCATCACAGCGCCCGCCCCTGGGCCTAAGCCTGCACCGCAGCCGCTCACGACCTCGCTGGACTTTCACAACGCGCACGGGTTTCCACAATTCTTCGACTTCGTCTTCGACCGTGGCTCTCTGCCGAACGACGCACGCTTGAGCGTACTTTTACCAAAGATGACGACGCGAATGCCTCTCGCCGAAAATCCTGAGGCGGGGATGCAGATCAGCGGCGTGACGACGCGCGAGTGGTGGTCGCGAAGCAACATTAAGGAACTCAGTAAAAAAGAGTGGCAGTATCATGCGCGCATCGAAGCTGGAAGCGCGGCGGCTGCGGCTGCCACTTCAAAGTTGACGCGCATTCCGGACGTGTTGATTCCCGCTGGCAAGAAGATCAGCGCCGCTGTCGTCATCGAGCCGCCGCCGACGGCCAAGCCCGGCAGTTCTTATCGCTTCACCATCCAACAACATCAGAAAGGCGTCCTCGTCGGCGGCAGCACCTTTGAGATCAGGATCGCGCCCACAGAGGTCAAGGGAGGAAAGTGATAATTTTCTAAGAGGAATGGGAGTTGAACCGCACGGCTAAAGTGATAGAGTTAGCCGGACGCGGTCTGCCGGAAATCACCCGGATAAAAAGGGCCTTGCTGTTCGCTCATGCAAACAGCAAGGCCCGTCTTTTATCAACGATGATGGCGCAGGATGAGCAGGCGCTCTTTCCTTGCTTCCTACATTTAGTGCGCGGCGGCTTTGGGCTCGGCGGAAGCGGCAATGTTGGTCGCAGACTGTCGCGCCCCTTCGTTCGGGATGTAATAGAGTATGCGATTGCAATTATCGCAGATGATGACTTCATCGCCGCGCCGGATTTCGGCCATCACCTGCGGGCGAAGCGCCATAAAGCAGGCCGTGCATGAACCGTTGCGTGCTTCGGCCACGGCGATGCCGTCGCGTATGCGCGCGCTGATGCGATTGTAGAGCGCGCTCATCGGTTTGGGCAGCGTGCCGAGCAGCCGCTCGCGCTCCGTGCGCTGTAATGCGAGTTCCTCTGTTTGCGTGCGCGTCTGTTCCTCAAACTCGCGGACGCGCGCTTCCATCTCTGTGCGCAGCTTGACGACCTCCGGCTCGCGCTCAAGCAGCAGGCCTTCAGATTGCTCTATGGCTTCCATCTTTTCGAGAATCTGCGTCTCAAGCTGCGAGATGTGCTTGCGTGCGGCGTCCGCTTCGCGAATCGCTGCGGTGTATTCGTGCTCGTTCTGCGCCGACATCAGATTGCGGTCGGCGCGAGAGAGGTTCGCCCTTGTCTCCTCGACTTCGGCTTCGAGGCGTGCGCGCTCGCGTCTGGCATCATCGCGCTTAGATTCGAGCGCGCGAATTTCAAAGGCGCGCTGATCGAACTCTTTTTCGATCTCAGCGCGCCTTTGTGGGATGGCTTCGATGTCGGCCTGTAGTCTACGTATATTCGTGTCCGTATTCTGCAAAGCGATTAACTGCTCTAATTCCGCTTTCACTCTCTTGCTCTCCTAAGAAAAGATCAGGGTTATCATATATAAAACGAGGTATTCATCCAAACTTCGATAATCACATATTAAGCTCCTTCATGCAAGCGGGCGAGCATGTAGCTGCTCCGGTCTGATTCACTATTTACTCATCGGCAAGTAAAAAGCTCCCTCGACCGGCATGGTTTGAAGGGAGCTTTTTATTTGCGCTACATCAGGGGTTGCAACATCATTCCGCGCCGACCGCCCTGGCCGCGTTGATGCGACCGCCCGACGAGACCTTTCCGCTGAGCGAGTCCAGCTTATCGACGGACTTGAGCAGACGCTCGCGCAGCTCCTTCATAGAGAGATCGGATTCGGCGGAGAGCACAAGGGCCGCCACGCCAGCGACTTCGGGCGTCGCCATAGATGTGCCGGATGCTTCGCGAAATTCACCGCCGAGCCAGGTGCTCAGGATTTCAGCACCGGGCGCTGCGACGTGTACGCTCTTCGCGCCGTAGTTAGAGAACGATGCCAGCTCGTCCTGACGCGTCAGTGCGGCGACGCTGATGACGTTCGGCAGATCGTAGCTCGCAGGATAATGCGGCGAGCGGTCTGCGTCGGCGCTGGAGTTGCCGCTGGCCGCGATAAAGAGGATGCCCTCTTCGCCCGCTTCGCGAATCACATCTTCGAGCGCCTTGGAATACATGGTCGAGCCCCAACTGGCGCTGATGATGCGCACGTTGACGCCCGCGCGCTTGCGATCAATCACGTAGTTGATGGCCTTGATCGCATCCTTGGTCGTGCCGGAGCCGCTGGCGTCTATAAATTTGAGCGGCATGATCTCGACTTTCCAGTTGACGCCCGCGATGCCTAGCTGGTTGCCGCCCTCTGCGCCGATGATGCCCGCGCAGTGCGTGCCGTGACCGTTCTGATCCATCGGATCGCCGTTATCGTTGACGGCGTTAAAGCCGTAGGTATCGTCGATCACGCCCAGCTCGTCGTCCGTGTACTGGGCCACGTCCGGCGGGCGTACCCAGATGTTATTCATCAGGTCCTGATGCGTGTAATCGACGCCGCTGTCGATGACGGCGACGACCACATCGCTGCTCCCCGTAGTCTTGGCCCAGGCGCGCACAGCGCTGATGTCGGCCAAAGTTTTGCCGCCGTTCTGCCCGTGATTATCCAGCGACCACTGCTCATCAAACATCGGGTCGTCCGGATGCTCGTGATTGGGTTCGGCGGTGGCGTCCGCGTCAAGGTTGATACGGAAGTTCGGCTCGGCGTATTCGACCAGACTGGGCATAGAGCGATATTCGGCGGCGACCTCTTCGGCTGTCCGGCCATCCTCATCCTCTATGACTGCTAGGCCGTCGACCGCTTCGATCTCGTCTTCCAGGCGATCATGAAGGCGCGCGGCGATACTCCGCATGCTCTCCACGTTCGTGCCCGGACGAAAACGCACGAGCACTTCCGCATTTGTCGGCAGTTCGACCCGCCTGGGGATGTAGACAGTGTTGTGCTCTCCGGTCAGTACGGCGTGTGAGCGGTGTTGCCAGCGACGCATCTGTCCGGCGAATGCGGCCAGCGCGATGAGCGCCAGCGCCAGCATCAGATGTCCGAGAAAATTCTGTCGGTTCATCGGTCTTACCTCAAAATCTTTGGAATCGGGGTTTCAATCTCTAAAGACGATAGTTCGCGCCCTTGTAATTATAGAGCCTGAGCTGATCGCGGTTGGCTCGATATTCGTAGCTCTGGCCTCCGCTCTTCAAGCGTATGCGCCAGCCGGAGGCGATCATCTGCGCGCTCATCTCATCTTCGATGGGCGCGCCCAGCGCCATGTCCGGAAAATCCGCCGACTCGACAGCGTCTTCCTTGATGTCGTTTTCTGAGACGCCCAGACGCTGTGCCAGATCGGCTCGCGCCCGCTTTACCGCATCCTCTTTGCTCAGGGCCATCCTTGGCTTTGCTCCTTCAGTTCCGGGTTGGCCCTTGCCTCCTTAAACGTCCGGCAGGGGTCAGTAGTTCCGGCGCTTGTCCGCCAAACGCCTTTGAGCCTATTCTGCGCCTGTGCGGGTGTGTTCGTCAAAGTTTTAGAGACAACGAGCGCAACTCTTTTTATGGAGCAGACGCTTTCTGAAATAATTCGGCGGGCCGACGCACTCTACATGGAGCGCGAGCGGATAGAAAATATTCGCGCCTCCGTCGAGCTACTTGAAAGCGCAGCAGCGATGGCCGCCGATGATTTCGAGACCATGTGGCGCAGTGGCCGCGCACACTTTTTTCTGGGCCAGGAGGCTGAAACGAAAACTGCGGCCAGAGAGTTTCACGCGCGCGGCGCGAGCGTTTGTGAGCGGGCCACGCGGCGCGCACCGGCTCGCGTTGAAGGGCACTTCTGGCTCGGCGTCAACCTTGCGCTGCAAGCGCAGACAGTTAATGCGCTGACGGCGATTCGGCTGGCGTGGCGCGCGCGGCGCTCGCTTGAGCGCGCCGTGCGAATCGATCCGGCCTATCACGATGCCGGGCCGTTGCGTGTGCTCGCGCGCCTCAAACACAAACTCCCGCGCCTGCTGGGTGGAGGCCGTGCACGCGCACGCGCGGATTTTATCAGGGCCATAGAGCTTGCGCCCTCGAACACCGTCACGCGTCTCTACTTCGCAGAGCTGCTTCTAGAAACCGGTGATGTTGCGAGTGCCGAGAGTGAGCTTAAAACAATTCTTGAATCCACGCTTCACCCCGATTGGAAGTTTGAGACGGCGCGCGACCGCCGACTCGCACAAGAGGTGCTGGAAAGAATAGGTTCTTCCCAATAATAGAGAACAATCATCTAGTGACAACCGCCAGTGTGACGGTCGCCTTGGCGACAAGTTTTTCCTGATTTCCTGTGCGCGCGAAGACTTCTGATTCCGCGACGATGAGTGTTCTTCCGGCGCGCAGCAGTTGCGCTCTGCAACGCAGAGTCTCACCCGTCGCGGGTCGCAGCAGGTTGATTTTGAATTCGACAGAGAGGACTATCTCTTCTTCTCTGACGACGCTTCCGGCAGCGCCTCCCGCTGTGTGATCTGCAAGTGTTGCCAGCACGCCCGCGTGGACAAAATTGTCCTGCTGCAAATGCTTTGGCCCAATCTCAAGCGTCGTCTCACACCAGCCAGCACCGATACCGCTGACCTTGACCCCGACCTCTTCAATAAAAGCCGCGCGGTCGAATATCTCTTGTACCTTGCGCTGAAAGTTCGGATTCTGCGTCTGCAATTTTTCGTCACCTCAAACAAGGTCGCCGAAGCGGTGTTGCAACAGAGCGGCGACCGCGATGGCCGCCGTCTCTGCGCGCAGCGTTCGTCCACCCAGCGTGATAATACTCCACCCGCACGCGCGCGCCTGACTAATCTCTTCATGAGCCCAGCCGCCCTCCGGGCCGATCATCGCCGTCATGGAGAGAGGCGTGGAAGTCCATTGCGTAACTGTCTCATCAAACCCGCGCCCCTCACGCTCAGAGAAGATTACTTTACGCTCTGACTCTTCGGCGGCGATAGGCTCGACGAGTGTGTTGAAGACGCTCGGCGCTTCGATCAACGGCACACGCGCACGGCCGGACTGCTTGGCCGCTTCGAGCGCGATTCGTTTCCAGCGCATCGTGCGACGCACGCCGTCCGCACTATCTTTGAGACGGATGTCCGCGAACTTCGTCAAGACGGGCACGATTTTCCAGACGCCCAGTTCCGTCGTCTTCTGCACGACCAGATCAAACTTTTCGCCCTTGAGCAGTGCGACGCAGAGCGTCAACTGAAGCGCGGATTCGGGCCGCGCAGGACTGACCTCTTCGCTAATCTCAAGCAGCACGCCATTGCTGCTACGACGGTCGCGTCCCTCTTCGACCACGAGACAGCGATACTCTCTGCCCTCGCCGTCAAAGACGAACGCGTCGTCGCCGGGCTTTAAACGCAGCACGTCTGCTAGATGCCGCGCCTCTTCCGCCTGGAGGTGGACGCTCTTTCTATCAGAATTGAAAGCGCTCGGCGGCGCATAGAATCGGCGGCGTGACATAAAAGGCAGATGTTAGATTTCAGATGTTAGATGTTAGATAAGAAAAGATTGCTTTCAGCCTTATAACCATCATCCGGCATCCGGCATCTGACATCTGTTTTAAATGATAATGGCGACCCATTCGCCATCGGTTGCGATTTCATGCGGCTCATTTATACCAAGCTCTTGCAGACGGGATTCGATCATCGAGACTTGCGAATCGAGGATGCCGGAAAGGATCAAGCGCCCGCAGGTTGCGCCGACGAGCGCGGGCAGCAGTGGCGCAATTACGTCCGCCGTCAGGTTGGCGCAGACCATCTCCGCCGAAGGAGTCCCGCCCGTCACCGTGCCAACATGAAAGACGATCTGCTCTGACACGTTGTTGAGCCGCGCATTCTCGCGCGCGATCTCTATGGCGTCCACGTCCGTATCGCAGGCTTCGATGTGCGACTCCGGAAAGAGCAGCGCGGCGGCGATTGAGAGGATGCCTGTGCCCGTGCCGACATCCAGAAAGCTTCCGCCCTGAAAATGTTTTTCGATGGCAGAGAGACAAAGGCGCGTCGTCTCGTGCGTGCCCGTGCCAAAGGCCATGCCGGGCTCTATGCGTATGACAAAGCGTTGCGGGTCAGCTAAGACTTCGCTCCACGGCGGTGCGATGATAAAACGCTTGCCCACAGAGACGGGCTGCCAGCTCTTTTTCCATTCGCCGAGCCAGTCTTTATCAGCGACCTCATCGAGTTCCATCCGGCGCACACTTTGCGAAGGCAGATCGTAGACCCGCAGGGCATCAAAGAGCGCACTGCGAATAGTCTCAATCGCGGGCGGCGCTTCAAAATAGGCGACCACGCGCGTCATCCCTTCATCTGCATTAAGATTTTCCGTGCCGAGCGCGCCCGCCTCCATCAAGGCATACTCGACCGCCTCAGTCGCGCCGTCCTCCAATACGATATTGAGGGCGAACCAAGTCCGACGCGCCTGAATGCTCGCTTCGCTCATAAAGGTTTCTCTGTCTCAGAACTGATGATTGGTCACGGAAGAAGATCAAGCGCGTTTGCGTTTCGATACTGAAGATCAAGCGCGCATCTCTAATACCTTGCGCGCCTGCGTATCATCTCAATTTACTGCGCACATCGTCCGGGAGATATTTTCTCGTCACGTAATCGGTGCTGCTGTAGGCTGCGTGGCAGACGCTGCAACTGGACAGTCGTCCACGCTCGACGATCTTCGAGGCTGCGCCGTCCAGCAACATGTACTCCCAGTCTCCGCTCTCCGGGTTATAGCCCTTCTCGCGCTTGAGCATCGCCGTCAACAGCTCCGGTGTCTGACTCTCTTTGCTGCCGAGCTTTTCTTTGACGATCAAAGAGCCCTGCGGAAAGTGAGGCGCGCGCCGCGTCATCATCGCCTCGCGTCCGGTCTCGTTGACGTAAACGGAGAGAAATTTGTTCTGATGAGGATTCGCGGGTCTCGATAATGGAGCGGCGCACAACGTCGAGACAACAGAATCCATCATCACAGGCATAGGGTTGACCAGTGTCCACGTTCTGTATTTCGAGAGCGCATTCAAAACCTGTTCGGGATCGTCGCCCCTAGCTTTCACGGAAGCGGAAACCGGAAACGTTCCGGAAATATTTTTGAACGCATTGACGCCGAGAGAGACTAGAGCGATCAAGAGCACTATGAGCGTTATCTTAAATCTTCGATTCATAGCTTTAACCTCCGCTTTCAATCACCGGGCGGGAAATCCTGCACGAACGTGGCGAAATACTTTCACCCTCTAGAAATTCTCTCGCCCACTACTTCTGATGCGCTCACTACTGTTTTCCGATGCCGAGCGAATCGAGCACGCCCTCGCGGTCGCGCCATCCCGCCTCGACTTTGACGAAGAGTTCCAGATGGCAGCGATGGCCGAGCAGATGCTCTATGTCGCGGCGCGCCTGCGTGCCTATCTCTTTCAAGCGTTCAGCGCCGTGGCCGATGATGATCTTTTTCTGCGAAGGGCGCTCGACAAAGATCGCGCAGTAGATGCGCGAAAAATCCTCTCTCACTTCTTCAAACTTTTCCGTGACGACCGCCGTCACATAAGGAATCTCTTCACCCGTCGTCTGCAAAATCTTCTCGCGCACGATCTCAGAGACCATCTGGCGCAAAGGCTGATCGGTTAGCTCGTCCTCGCCGAAAATGGGTTCGCCCTCCGGCAGATGCTTGATCATCTCGCCGAGCAGGACTTCGATCATATCCCCTTTAAGCGCCGAGAGAGGCACGACGGCGCTCCACTCGTACTCGCCGCCGTACCACTGCATCAAAGGCAGTAGGCGAGCCTTATCCGCCAGCACGTCCGTCTTATTAAGCAGAAGCAGCGCTGGCTTCCCAGCCTGTTTGACCAGATCGAGCACGAAGCGGTCGCCGTTGCCCGTCGGCACACTTGCATCGCGAATCAAACACACAAGGTCGACGCCTTCGAGTGCCTCATGCACAGTGGCCATCATCCGTCTGTTCAGAAGATAACCAGGCTTATGCACGCCCGGCGTATCGACCAGCACAATCTGCCCCTCGGGGCGCGTAATCACACCCTGAATACGGTGTCGCGTCGTCTGCGGCTTATTCGAAACGGCCGCGATCTTCTCGCCCACCAGCCTATTCAACAGCGTAGACTTCCCGGCATTAGGCCGGCCAACGAGCGCCACATAGCCGCTGCGATAAGCCTCAGAAGATTTATTATTCTCGCTCTCTGACATAAGTGGAATGTGATTTGCCCGGAAAAGTTTTCATGCACGGCACACGCTTCGACCGCGCTCATTATACAAGTACGGTGATGACAAAGTAGAGGTGAGAAAAGTAAAACGCGCTGCCAAATAATTTGATAGCGCGCTTTCGAGAAGAGATAATAAGTTGTTCACAGAAGCCTTTTCATCCTTTACTCTGCGCCATTTCTCCGTTGAGCTTGAGGATTTCCAAAGTCATCTCGGCCGAAGCGTACATGTCTTTGACGTCGAGCCATTCGTTGACGGTGTGGATGGCGCGCATCCCTGTCCCGAGGTTGGCGCATTCGATGCCTTTGCGATTAAAAATATTGGCGTCGCAGCCGCCTCCGGAGGCCATCGTCTGCACTTTAAGGCCCATCCGCGAAGCGGCCTCAAGGACGAGCTGGACGACGTGCGACGAGTCCGGCACATCCATCGAGGAATAGTCGCGATCGACGCTCGCCTCGACGCTCGCTTTCGTCGTTTTGCCTTCGACCGTCACTTCATATTTGGCCGCCGCATCCTTAAAGCATTGCACCATATGGTTGCACTGCGCTTCGAGCTTCTCTTCGTTCAGGGAACGCGCTTCGCCCCACAAAGTGACCAGATTGGGGATGATGTTGGTCGCCGCGCCGCCGTGTATGACACCGATGTTGGCGGTCGTTTCTTCGTCAATGCGCCCGAGCTTCATCGCGGTGATGGCCTCTGCGGCGACGCGTATCGCCGAGATGCCCTCTT